>DATECU010000299.1:0-9539 GCA_035286745.1 Vicinamibacteria bacterium
GGGTTCCAGGCGATGGTGTCGGGGGTCAGCCAGTGCGCCCGGGCTTTCCGCAGGTCGCCGCGGGGCGCGCCCGTGGTGCTGACAGAGAGCAGGTGGCTGGCCGCGTTGTAGAGGAAGATGGTCTCCGCGCAGGCCGTGGGGACGGTGAAGGGTATGTTGGCACCGTTAGGCTGGCCCCCCTGCCCGTAGTTCTCCGCCCAGCTCTCGCCGATGGCCGCCTTCACCTCATAGGTTCCCGCGGGCAGGGCACGCGTGGAGAACGAATAGAGGCCGTCGCCGTCGGGGTCCTGGAGCCAGGAGCGCAGACAGGCGGGATCCCAGTTGCCGGAGCAGCCCAGATGGGTCTGGTAGCTGCCGGGCGCGGTTGCGATGGCCCGATTGCGGTCGTCGGTGACCCAGTGGGTCGCGTGGTGGTAGTAGAACTTCACGCTCGCGGGCGCGCCGAGCGAGAGCGGGATGTTGGCGCCGTTGCGCTCGGCGTTCTGGCCGTAGTTCTCGTCCCAGGAACCGTTGAGCGCGGCCTTGTACTCGTGGCTGCCGGACGGCAGGCCGTACGCCGCCTGCCAGACGCCATCCTCGGCGTCGAAGCCCAGCTGGGTCGCCGCGCACGACGGATCCCAGTCGCCGGCGCAGCCCAGCTCGGATTGCAGGCTGCCCGCGATGGTCACGCTTCCGGGTTGCGGCGCCGGGGGTGCCGGCTGCACGCTCAGCAGGTGGGTCGTGGGATCGTAGCGGAAGAGCATCTCCGTGCAGTCGGCGGGAACCGTGAAGGAGATGTTGGCCCCGTTCGGCACTCCTCCCTGGCCGTAGTTCTCGGCCCAGCTCTCGCGGATCGCCACCTTCGCCTCATAGCTGCCGGCTGGGATGGCCCGCGTGCGGAGGGCGTAGCTGCCGTCGCCGTCAGGGTCTTGCAGCCAGGAACGGAGGCAGGCCGGATCCCAGTTGGACGTACAGCCCAGGAAGCTCTGGAAGTTGCCGGGTGCGGTGGCGATGACCCTGCCGCGGTCATCGGCGATCCAGTGCGTCTCGTGATCGTAGTAGAACTTGACGCTGGTCGGAGCGGTCAGCGCCAAAGGGATGTTGGCACCGTTGCGCTCGGCGTTCTGGCCATAGTTCTCGCCCCACGAATCGTTGAGCGCGGCCTTGTACTCGTAGCTACCAGCGGACAGGGCCAGACCGGCCTGCCAGACGCCGTCCTCGGCATCAAAGACCAGCCGGCTTGATGCGCACTCCGGCTGCCAGTCGGCGGGACAGCCCAACTCAGACTGCAAGCTCCCGGCCACCGTCACCCTCGCCGGCGCCGGCGTGTCCGCTGCTCGGGCGGGTAGCACCCCGGTGCTGCAAGCGGAGATGAGGATGAGGGAGCGCAGGGGAGCGCCGGTAGCGGAAAGGCGAATTGGCCAGAGGGACATCGGGACCTCCTGTCGAGGCTAGGAGACGTCGGGTCGCGAGCCGGGCCTCCCGGTCGGCCGAGCAACGACGACGGCTGAGGGGCGCGAGCCGCGGCAATCGAGGTGTTGTCTGAGCAAACCTAGGCGCAAGCGACCCGAAAGTCCCGAAGGATCGACGAAGGTTCGCCGAGAAGTGCAATTTCGACCCTCGGCGGCGCTTCCGAACTGGGGTCATGACCTATCCATCGGGAGGATCCTCGGTCCCGTGGATACCCCTGGCGGGAGCTGGTCCCGCCCCACTCACTAGAATGGGGCGGGCGCACTTGCTCTGGCGGCGAGTCCGCGCCATGCTCGCGTGGTGGGGAACGTCTACTTCGAGCTGACCGAGGAGTTCAACGCCGCGGGTCCCACGGTGTTGCTCGCCTCCGGCCAGGCCGTGGTGTACCACCGCATTGCCATCATGAGCAAGGACGGCGACTGGGTCGTCCGCGAGACGCCTGACGCCTGCCGGCGGGTGCTAGAGGTCCTTGGTTGCAGGGGAGCGCGCTACCGACCCAGCGCTCCTCTCGACGTGCGCTGGCTCGCAGGCGGCTGGTCGAGCCACTTTGAGTTCTTCGACGAACGAAAGCGCCGCATCCGCTGCGACTTCTTCAGTCGGCCGCCGCGGCTGCCTCGAGCGGTCATCGACGGCCTGTTCGAAAGGGGCCGAGGCCACCCGCTGGCGGTGGTGGACGTGGAGCCGCTCATCCTAATGAAGCAGACGCAACGCGCCAAGGACTACGCGGTGATCGGCGAGCTGTCCCGGCTGCTTCCGCCGGAGCGAGAGTTGGCGCTGACGACCGATCCCGACCGCGTGTTGGAGCTGGCGCCTCGATTCGGTTCGGCGATGGATCGGCCCGCGGTCCTGGCGGCGCTCGCAGGGGAGCGTGACCCCGTCGTGGTTGCATTGGCGCGGGAAGCAGACCGTTTGCAGGCTGAGGACCGCCGCCGACTGCGGGTCTATGAAGATGCGGCTGCTGAGTACCTGGGCCGTCTTCGTCAGGATGGACTGACGGAGAAGCCTCTGGCCGAAGCGCAGGAGCGAGCCGTCCGCCTGGCGGAATCCTGCCTGCCGCGCCATCCACTTCCTGAGGACGAGGCCGATGCCGCTGCTCAGTGAAGACGACCTCACCCTTCGCGAAATGGACGATGAGGAACTGGCCCGGGCCTGGGACCTCTGGTTCGACTTGGCGCAAGAAACCAACGATGCCGACCCGCCCTACACGCACGGCGTCTTGGTTCTGGTGAAGTCCCCGCGCCGGATCGAATAGAAGGACGCGCGCCGCCGGTTCGGCGCAGGCGGGCCGGCACCGGGTCTCCCCGGTGCAGCTACCCCCGCGGGATCAGGTGGATGGCGTTAGCCTTGATGAGGGCGATGATGGCCACGCCCGGGGCCAGAGCCAGCTCTTGGCAGGCGCGGCGCGTGATCAGGCTCTCCAGGGGAAAGCCGCAGTCGAGCCCCACCCGGATCATGGCTCCCTCAGGGTGCAGGGCGATCACCCGTCCCGCCAAACGATTCCGCGCGGTGGTGGGGGCGCCTTCCTCGCGTTCGAGAATCACGTCCTCGGCCCGGATGCAGACGAACGCCTCGGCACCCAGGCCCTCGGGAGCCGGCGCCAGGATCCTGGCTGAACCCAGGGCCACCGTCGCCAGGCCCCCCGCGACCTCGACCACCGGCCCCGCCGCCACCGTCTCCATGCCGACGATGCGGGCCACCTCAGGATCGGCGGGCCGATCGAAGACGCGCCTCACGCTGTCCACCTGCTTGACCTGCCCCCCGTCCAGGACCACGATGCGATCGCCTAACTGAATGGCCTCGCTGCGGTCGTGGGTGACCAGCACCGAGGGCAGGGCCAGCTCTCGAAGCGTGCGGCGCAAATCCTGGCGCAGCCGCAACCGCGCGGGCCCGTCCAGCGCCGAGAGGGGCTCGTCGAGCAGCAACAGCCGTGGCCGGGGGGCCAGGGCGCGGGCCAGGGCCACCCGTTGCCGCTGCCCGCCTGAGATCTCGGCCGGAAGCCGATCGGCCAGCTCTTGAAGACCGAGCCAGGCGAGCAGCTCAAGACCGCGCTCTTGCCGTTCGACGCGGGCCATTCGCTGCAAGCCATAGACCACGTTGCCCAGGACGTTCAGATGCGGGAACAGGGCCGAATCCTGGGCCACGAAACCGAGCTGCCGCCGCCGCGGGGGGACGAAGAGAGCCTGCGCACTGTCGAGCCAGACCTCCGCTCCCCAACGAATCGAGCCCTCCGGACGTTCCAAGCCTGCCAGGCAGCGCAGGAGCGTCGTCTTGCCCGAACCCGAGGGCCCGAAGAGGACGGTGACCGAGAACCCAGAGGCCGGCACCTCAAAGGCCGCCGATATCTGCGGTCCACCCACATAACGAAGCAACACGTCGCAGCTCAGGACAGGGTCCACGGGCGTTTCTGCCGGCTGCGCAGGCCGTAGGTGACGGCCAGCAGGAGAAAGGAGGCAACCAGCAGGAACAGGGCGGTGCGGCCGGCAGCCTCATAGTTCATGGCCTGCACCTCGTCGTAGACGGCGATGGAGGCGGTGCGGGTGACGCCGGGGAGGTTGCCTCCCACCATCAGCACCACGCCGAACTCGCCCAGGGTGTGCGCAAAGCTCAGCACCATGCCCGCCAGGACGCCGGCCCAGGAGAGGGGCAGGATGACGCGAAGGAAGGTGCTGAGCCGCGAGGCTCCCAGGCATTCGGAAGCCTCGATCAGCGATCTGTCCACGCTGGCGAAGGCGGCGGCGAAGGGCTGGACGGCGAAGGGGAGGCTGTAGAGCACGGACGCCAGCAGCAAGCCCTCGAACGAGAAAGGTAGAGGGTGACCGAGGACCCGCTCCCAGAGCCGGCCCAGCGGGCTTCGCGGGCCCGCAGCCAGCAGCAGGTAGAAGCCCAACACGGTAGGCGGCAGCACGATGGGGAGCGCCACCACGGCCTCCACCAGGAACTTGAGACGAAAGCGGGAGAAGGCCAGCCAGTGGGCGATGGGGAGACCCAGGGCCAGGAGAAGGAGCGTGGTCAGGCCGGCCAGTTCCAGGCTGAGCCGGACGGCTTGCCAGTCCACCTAGCGGCCTTCCACCAGAAAGCCGAAACGCCGCAACTCCGCAGCGGCCGGGGCCGAGAGCAGAAAGGCCCGGAAAGCCCGGGCTGCCTCCGCCTGTCTGGCCGAGCTGAGCAGCAGACCGCCCTGATCGAGAGGCGGGTAGGCGTCGAGCGGGACCTCGAGCACCCGCCCTTGATCCTTGAGCGCGGGCGAGAGGGCGAGGGACATGGGGATGAAGCCAAGGTCGGCGGCCCCCGTGTGCACGAACTGGGCCGCCTGGGCGGCGTTCTCCCCGAAGACCAGCCGCGGCCTCACCCGCTCCAGGAGGCCCGCCGCCTGTAGCGCCGCCTCTGCTGCACGTCCGTAAGGCGCATGTCGGGGATTGGCGATAGCAACGCGCCGAGCCGCGGGATGGACCGCCGAGCCCACGCCCAACGTCTGCACGTCGATGGGCGAGCGCTTGGACACCCAGATGGCCAGGCGCCCGCGAGCGTAGACGAAGACGTCCTCGGGAGCAGCCAGACCAGCCTCCGCCAGCTTGCGAGGGTAGATCACGTCCGCCGACAGGAAGACGTCAAAGGGCGCCCCGCTTTGAAGCTGGGCGAAGAAGGCGCCCGAAGAGCCGTAGGTGATGCGAAGACGGATGCCGGGATGGTCGCGTTCGAAGGTCGGGCGCAAGGCCTGCAGGACGGGTTCCAGGTCGGAAGCGGCGGCCACGGCGACGGTGTGGGGGCTTCCTCTGCGGCCGTCAGTCGGCGCGGCGCCGGCCGCCGTCGTCCCAACCAGGACCAAGGCGGCGAGGCGGAGACGGCCGAAGTAGGGGCGGGGCACCAAGCTCTCCGAGGAAGCGCGGAGTGTCGCATTCCCCGAAGCGTGCCGTCAAACCCCGGAGGGGTGCCCAGCCCGCCTCAGCCCCCGGCGATGGCCGGGATGATCGAAATCTCGTCGCCGTCCCGAACCGCGGTGGCCCGGCCTTCCCGGAAGCGGATGTCCTCGCCGTTCAGGTACAGGTTCACGAAGCGTCTCAGCTCGCCGCCAGCATCGCAGATCCGAGCCTTGACGCCCGGCCATGAGGCCTCCAGGTCGTCCAGGACCTCGTTCACGGTCGAGCCGCAGCTCGCCACCAGCTCGCGGTCCCCGGTCAAGGGACGCAGCGGAGTGGGAATCCTCACCGAAACCGGCATTCTGAAGTCCTCCTCTCGTTAGCTGGCCACGGCCCTGTCTTCGGACAGCAGCTCCTCGAACTCTCCCAGGCTGGGGCCGATGGTGCGTGGAGGTGGGCACTCGGCCTCCAAGACCTCCCGGGTCTTGAGGCCGTTTCCGGTGATGAGCAGCACCACCCGCTGGTCGCCAGCCAAGACCCCGCGCTCCGCCAGACGCTTGGCGGCGGCCACCACGGTGCCGCCCGCGGTTTCGGCGAAGATGCCCTCGCACTCGGCGAGCCAGCGGATTCCCGCCACCACCTCGGCATCCGAGGGGTTCTCGGCATCGCCACCCGAGTCGCGAATAGCCGCGATGGCGTAGGGACCGTCGGCCGGGTTGCCGATGGCCAGCGACTTGACCAGGGTCAAGGGCTTCGCCACCGGTTGGCAGAAGTCCCGCCCTGCCTTGACCGCGTTCACGATGGGTGCGCAACCCTCGGGCTGGGCCCCATGCAGGCGTGGCGCACCGGCCTCCACCCAGCCCAGAGTCTCCAGCTCGCCGAACGCTTTCGCCAGCTTGGTGATCAGCGACCCACCGGCCATGGGCGCCACCACGTGGTGGGGCAGCCGCCACCCGAGCTGCTCAGCGATCTCGTAGCCCAGGGTCTTGCTGCCTTCCGCGTAGTACGGCCGCAAGTTGATGTTGACGAAGCCCCAGTGATGACGGTCGGCGATCTCCGCAGAGAGGCGGTTGACCTGGTCGTAAGAGCCCCGCACCGCGACCAGGTGGGTGCCGTAGACCAGCGTGCCCACGATCTTGCCCGGCTCCAAGTCCCAGGGGATCAGGATGTAGCTCTCGAGGCCTGCGGCCGCGGCCTGGGCCGCCACCGAGTTGGCCAGGTTGCCGGTGGAGGCGCAGCCCACCACCGAGAAGCCGAGCTCGAGGGCCCGGCTCAGGGCCACGCTCACCACCCGGTCCTTGAAGGAGAGGGTGGGGTGATTGACCGCATCGTTCTTGATCCACAGGTCGCTCAGGCCCAGCCGCTGGCCCAATCGTTGGGCGCGGAGCAGGGGCGTGAAGCCGACCTCCGATCCCACCGTGACTGCTCCCTCGAGGGGCAGCAGTTCACGGTACCGCCACATGGTCTTGGGCCGCGCCTCCAGTTGCTGGCGACTGACTGCCCGGGCGATGGCCGGGTAGTCGTAGCGGACCTCAAGGGGGCCGAAGCAGAGGGAACAGACGGCGGTGGGGCCGCCGGGATAGCTGGCACCGCATTCCCGGCAGTGAAGACCCTCGAAGAAACACCCCATGGCTCAGTACCTCGGGACCGAGGGGTCGACTTGCTCGGACCAGGCCCGAATGCCCCCGGTCAAGTTGCGGACGTTCTTGAACCCGGCTTCCCGGAGGAACTTCACGGCCTGCGCGCTCCGGGCGCCGACCTTGCAGTGGATCACCAGCGGCGAGTCCCGATCCAGCTCGGCCACCCGCCGGGGCAGCTCGCCGAGGGGGATCAAGCGGGCTCCCGGCAGTCGGGAGATCTCAAACTCGTGCGCCTCACGGACGTCCAGCAGGTCCACCGGCTCACCCCGATCCCAGGCCTGCTTCAGCTCTCGGGCGCTGATTCGCTCCTCCGGAGAGAGCGTGGCCTCCGCGGACACCGTTCCTGCCCCGCAGAACTGCTGGTAGTCGATGAGCCGGGTGATGCTGGGCTCGGCTCCGCACAGCGGGCAGTCGGGGTCCTTGCGCAGCTTGAGTTCCCGGAACCTCATGGCCAGAGCGTCGAACAGCAGCAGGCGTCCGACCAGGCTCTCCCCCCGGCCCAGGATGAGCTTCACGGTTTCGGTGGCCTGGATCAGACCCACCACCCCGGGCAGGATGCCGAGCACGCCCCCTTCGGCGCAGCTGGGGACCAGGCCCGGCGGCGGCGGCTCCGGGTACAGGCAGCGGTAGCAGGGGCCGCGGCCGGCGTCGAACACCGAGGCCTGGCCCTCGAAGCGGAAGATGCTCCCGTAGACGTTAGGCTTCTTCAGCAGCACGCAGGCGTCGTTCACCAGGTAGCGGGTGGGGAAGTTGTCGGTGCCGTCCACCACCACGTCGTAAGGTGCCAGGATGTCGAGGGCGTTCTCGGAGCCGAGCGCGGTCTCGTAGGTATCGACTTGGACCAGGGGATTGAGGCCCAGGATCGCCTCCTTGGCGGAGGCCAGCTTGGGCCGTCCCACGTCGGCGGTGCGGTGCAGGACCTGCCGCTGCAGGTTGGTGACGTCGACTCGGTCGAAGTCGACCAGGCCCAGCCGCCCCACCCCGGCAGCGGCCAGGTACAGCGCCAGCGGTGAACCCAAGCCACCGGCGCCGATCAGCAGCACCTTGGCCTGCTTGAGCTTGAGCTGGCCGGCAACCGCCACCTCGGGCATGATCAGGTGGCGGCTGTAGCGCTCGATCTCCTGGTTGGATAGCCCGACCGATGCGGTAGGTGGATGAGCGACCGCCGGGCTGGCCCCGCCCGCCACCGCGGGCACGATGCTGACCACGTCGCCCTCGGCCAGGGGCGCCGCCTGGCGGCCCAGATGCCGGGTGTCCTGGTCGTTCACGAACACGTTCACGAAGTTCCTGAGCTGGCCGTCGGAGGTGAAGAGGTGAGGTCTTAGGGCTGGATGGCGCTCGACCAACCCCGAGAGGACCTCGCCCACGCTCTGGCCCGTCAGGGCAACCGTGTCCTCGCCCCCGACGTAGTGGCGAAGCGCTGTGGGAAGCAGGATCTTGACCGTCATCGTGTCGTCTCCTTGAGAAGCGGGACCGCGATCTCCTCCCGGCCGAAGCCGGAGCGGTCGTCCTCCATCACCCAGGACGTGACCTCGCGCGCGCCCTCCGGCCCCACCGAGACCACGAGGTACGAGTACCAGGGCCAGGCGTACTCCAGGTCGTAGGCGGAGGGTCGAGCCGGCGCGTTGGGATGGGAGTGGTAGAAGCCCAGCACCGAGAGGGCGCGGTCGCGGGCGGTCCGTTCCACGGCCAGGAAGACCTGCGGCGTGATCAAGAAGCGGTTGCTCCGCGCCTCCTGCTCCCGCGCGTTCTCGGCGCGCAGCACCAAGCGCACCTCCTTGCGCTCGGCCGCCGCCTCGCCCAGCAGGAAACCGCAGCACTCGTGGGGGAAGATCTCCGCACCGTGTTGCCGGATCTGTTGCAGGGCCTCCGGGTCGATGACCATCACGCCGGTCCCTCCTGCCAGAAGCTCTGCTCGAAGTACTTGAAGGCGCCGTCGGGAAACACGGTGACCACCACCCCGGCGGACAGGCCTCGCGCCACCCGAAGGCTGGCGGCCAAGGCCGCGCCAGCGGAGAGGCCGAGCAGCAGCCCTTCCTCGCGGGCCGCTCGCCTGACGGCCGCCTGCGCCTCCTCGGTGCCCACCTCCAGGATCTGGTCCGGAAGCGTGGGATCGTAGATGCCGGGCACCAGGGAAGTCGGCATGTGCTTCAGGCCCTCCAGGCCGTGGAGCGGCGAGTCGGGCTGGACCGCCAGGCACTGGATCGCGGGGTCGAGAGCCTTGAGGCGTTTGGCGGTACCCATGAAGGTCCCGCTGGTGCCCAGGCCGGCGACCCAGTGGGTGACGCGGCCCCGCGTCTGCTGCCAGATCTCCAGCCCGGTGCCGTGGTAGTGAGCCTGCCAGTTGGCCGGGTTCTCATACTGGTCGGCGTAGAAATAGGCGCCGGGGCTCTCGGCGTAGAGCTTCCGCGCCAGACGAATGGCCCCGTCGGAACTTTCCTGGGGGTTGCTCAAGACCAGTTCGGCGCCGTAGGCGGTCAGGATCCGGCGATGGGTCGGCCCCAGGTTCCCCGGAAGCACCAGCTTGACCCGGTAGCCGAGGGCAGCTCCCAGCATGGCGTAGGCGATCCCGGTGTTGCCGGAGGTGGCGTCG
>DATECU010000300.1:0-5399 GCA_035286745.1 Vicinamibacteria bacterium
ACCCCTCTGACCGACGAGCAGCGCGAGTTCGCGGAAACCGCCCGCCGCTCCGGCGAGCTGCTGCTGGCGGCGGTGAACGACCTCATCGACTTCACGAAGCCGGAGGCGAGCCCGCCGGAACTGGCCAGCATCCCCTTCGACCTCAGGGCCAATCTGGAGGAGGTCGGCGACCTCTTGGCCTTACGGGCCCGGGAGAAGGGCCTGGAGCTGGCGGTGTTGGTGGACCACCGGCTGCCCGCCCGCCTAACCGGGGACCCGGCACGCCTGCGCCGCGTCCTGCTCGGACTGGGGGGGCAAGCCGTCAAGCGGGCGGCGCGGGGCGAGCTGGTCCTGGCCGCCGCGCTGGCAGAGGGCGAAGGCCCCCGCGTGCGCTTCGAGCTGCGGGAGGACGGGGAGGAGCCGGGCGCGCCCACCGGCTCGGAGCCCCGGGGCCATGCCTCGGGCCTGGCCCTGGGCCGGCGGCTGGTGGAGACGATGGGGGGCCGGTGCGAAGTCGGCGGCCGGACCATCAGTTGGACCATTCCGTTTGGCGAAGCGGAGGCGTTGGAGGCGTCGCCACCCCCGGCCAGCGTGCGCGGCCTCCGGGTGCTGGTGGTGGACGACAATGCCACCAACCGCCGGGTGCTGACCGAGATGCTCAGGGTCTGGGGCTGCATCTTCTTGGAGGCGGACAGCGGCGTGGCGGCCCTGGACCGGTTGGAGGAGGCGGTGGCCGCGGGCGAGCCGGTGAGTCTGGCCCTGCTCGATCAGGAGATGCCGGGCATGGACGGGGCCGAGCTGGCCCGCGCCATCAAGGCCGACTCCCGTCTGGGTCGGATCGCGCTCATCCTGATGACCTCGATTCCTCGTCGCGGCGATGCTCGCGAGATGGCGGCGCTGGGCTTCGCCGCCTACCTCACCAAGCCGGTGCGCCGCTCGGTGCTGCACGACGCGATTGCCACCGCAGCCGAGGCCCGGCGCAGCGGTGCGCCGGCCCCCGAAGCGCCGGTTCTCATCACCGCCCATTCGATCGAGGAGCGCCTGCGGCGGAAGGGCCGGGTGCTGGTGGTGGACGACAACGCAGTCAACCAGACGTTGGTGGTGAAGATCCTGGAGAAGGCCGCCTGCCGCTGCGACCTGGCCGAGAACGGACGGGAAGCGGTGAAGGCCGCCCGCCAGGGAAGCTACGACCTGATCTTCATGGACTGCGAGATGCCGGAGTTGGACGGCCTGTCGGCCACCCGTCTGATTCGTGAGGCGGAAGCCCCGGGGCGCCGACTGCCCATCGTGGCCATGACCGCCGAGACTCAGCCCGGGGATCGGGAGCGCTGCCTGGCTGCGGGGATGGACGACTACCTCTCGGTGCCGCTCACCCCTGAGGATCTCTATCGGATGCTGGAGCTGCACCTACCGCGGCAGCCGCTGGCGGCCCTGGCCGGCGGCGCTCCCGTCGATGTGATGCGGGTACGCGAAGCCAGCGGCGGCGATGCCGACTTCGAGCGGGAGATCTGGCAGCTCTTCGTGGAGGAGACGGCCAAGGACCTGGCGGCCCTCGACGAGGCCCTGGCCGGCGGGGACGGACGCACCGCCCAGCGGGCAGCGCACACCGTGAAGGGTGCCGGCAAGACGATAGGCGCAGGGGACTTCAGCGCGGTGGCGGCACGCCTGGAGAGCCTGGCCGCCAGCGAGCTGCTGGAGGAGGTGCGGAGCGGTGTCGGCGAGCTTCGCCAGCAATACGAGCGGATCTGCGACTTTCTGGTGGACAGCGGAAGGTACGGGGGGGCGGCGGCGGGCGGGAGTTGAGGGAGTTGCGGAGACGGCTGACGCCTTCAACCGCGATTCCGTCGGTCTCCTTCGAGCGCTGGCGCCTCCAAGACCTCCCGCACCTTCCCGGCCAGCTCGGCGGGGGTGAAGGGCTTCTGCAGCAGCGGCCGGCCGCGGTCCAGGGTGCCGTCCCGAAGCAAGCTGGTGGGCGCATAACCCGACATGAACAGGACCTTGAGGTTGGGGAACACGCCGCTCAGGATCCGGGCCAGCTCCGGGCCGCCCATCTTCGGCATCACCACGTCGGTGAGCAGGAGGTGGACGGGGTCCCCCTCCGACTCCACGAGCTGTAGGGCTCGGGCGGCGTTGTCAGCCTGCAGGACGGAATAGCCGTAAGACTCGAGGCAAGAGGTCACCAGGTCGCGCACCGAGTCCTCGTCCTCCACCACCAGGATCCTCTCCGTGCCCAGTGGGAGAGGCGCCCCCTCCTCCGCGGCTCTCGGCTCGACTGGAGCCTCGGTCACCTGGGGTAGGTACACGGTGAAGGTGGTGCCCTGGCCCGGCTGGCTGTGGACTGTGACCTGGCCTCCGCTCTGGCTCACGATCCCGTAAACGGTGGCGAGCCCCAGGCCCGTCCCCTTGCCCTTCGGCTTGGTGGTGAAGAACGGTTCGAAGATGTGAGCCAGCGTGGTTTCGTCCATTCCGACCCCGTCATCGCTGATGGCCATGGCCTCGTAGGTGCCGGGCGGAAGCGGCGCCAGCTCCCGGGCCGCCGCCTCGTCGACCACCAGGGCTGCGGTTTCGATGCGAATGGTGCCGCCCTGGGGCAGGGCGTCGCGTGCGTTTACGGCCAGGTTCACGATCACCTGCTCGAGCTGGCCGGGATCCGCCCGCACCGCATGGCGGCCGGGCGCGAGGACGGTCGCGATCTCGACCTGCTCGCCCAGCAGTCGCCGCAGCATCTTCTCGATGTCCCGTATCGCGTGGTTGAGATCGAGGACCTGCGGAGAGAGGGCCTGCTTGCGGCTGAAGGCCAGCAGCTTCCGGGTCAGCTCCGAGGCGCGCTGAGCGGCCTTCCGGATCTCTCCCAGGTCCCGCGCCGCCTTGCTGTCGGGGCCGGGTCCCAGCCGGCGCTGGAGCAGGTCGGCGAAACCCAGGATGGCGGTGAGCAGGTTGTTGAAGTCGTGGGCCACGCCCCCCGCCAGCCGCCCCAGCGCGTCCATTCGTTCGGCGTGGGCGAGTTGGTCCTCCAGCCGCTTGCGCTCGGTGATGTCGACCATGGTGCCTTCCAGCACCCCGCCGCCTTCGCCAGGCAAGAGGCGGACGTTCTCCAGGATCCAGATGGGAGTCCCGTCGGCCCGCGCGGCGCGGCTTTCCAGGCCGTGGATCTCCCCTTCGGCGCGGAGGCGGGCCAGGAAGTCGTCGCGATCGCCTGGAGCCAGGTAGAGAGCGGGCGCACTTTTCGCCTTCACGGCTTCGGGGCTCGGGTAGCCGTAGATCTGGGCGAAGGCCTGGTTGCAGTCCAGGATGCGACCCTCCGCCGTCGAGCGATAGACGCCGGCCAGGTTGCCCTCGAAGAGCGAGCGGTAGCGCTCTTCCGACTCCCGGAGCGCCTGCTCGGCGGCCTTCCGTTCGGTGATGTCGGTGGCGATGCCGCCGACGGCGTAGACCTGCCCGGTGGCATCTCGAAGCGGGAACTTCAGCGCGACGTAGTGTCCTCCCCGAGCGACCGGTGTTTCCTCCCACTCCAAAGCCCGCCCCGCGTCCAGCACCCTCCGGTCGTTGAGCCGCAGCCCGTCGGCGACCTCCTTGGGAAAGAGGTCGTAGTCCGTCTTGCCCACGATCTCGTCGCGGCCCATGCCCACCAGGGGCTCCAGAGCGCGGTTGGCCATCAGGTAGCGCCCTGCCAAGTCCTTCACGAAGATGAGCGACGGCGAGTTGTCGAGGATGGCCTGGAGGATGGTGCGGGCGTCCCGAGCCCGCGCCTCCGCTCGCTTCAGCTCCGTCACGTCGCGCACGATGATGAGCGCTTCGCCGGCGCCGCACAGGGCCAGACGCGCCTCCCGGTGGCGGGTCTGGCCCTCGATTTCCAGGTGATATTCCGCGGTCTGGGTTTCTCCGGTGGCCAGGGCGCGCTCCAGAGCCGGCAGTGCCAGACGAGTGAAGTCGGTGGGGAAGACCTCGTGCAGCTTGTGGCCCACCAGGTCGCTGCGGTCCAGGAACCCCTTGGCCGACTTCAGGGCCCTGACCGTGCCGTCCCCGGCCATCCGCAGCATCAGATCGGGGATGGCCTCCAGGATGGCGCGATTCTGCTGGTCGCTGGCTCTGGCCTGGGTCCTTGCCGCTTCCGCCTCCCGGGCCCGCAGCCGATTCTGGCGGGCCAGGTAGGCGGCGGCTGCCAGAGCCAGAGAGAGGAAAACGCCTACGCCTAGCGTGAGGCGCGTCGCGACCGAGTGCGTGCGCTGGAGTGCGGCCTCGGTGGGGGCGACCCGGAGGCGCCAGTTGGGTCCGGCCAGATCCAGGGGCAACTCCTCCGCCCAGCGCGATGGGCCCGAGTTGCCGGGGGCGAGTTCCTCCCCATCCTGGAAGAGCTGCACCGAGAAGCCGGCAGCGCGAACCCGTCTCGAGGCGAGGTCCAGAAGCTGGTCCAGGTGCAGGAGCGCTCCCACGTACCCCTGGAACCGATCCTCGCGGTAGGCGGGGGCGGTGAGCCAGGCCCCGTGGCCCCCCCAGGGCAGATCGAAGGCCGGGGAAAGGGCGACCTGCCGGCTGCTGCGAGCCGCCTCGAAAGCCACCCGCACCGCCGGATCCAGCCCGAAGCTCGTGTTCCGCCACAGATCGCGCTGGGGCCAGGGAACCACCCAGCGGGCCGTGATGTCGGGCTCGATGACGGCGACCGCCGAGATGGCGCGGAAGTCGTCGACATAGGCCTGGGCGTCGCCTTCCCAGGCGGCCTGGTCGAGCCGGTCCAGGGCCTGCCAGCGTCCTGCCATGCGTTTGACGGCCAGGCTGCGGTGGCCGATCTCCTCCCGCGCCGTCTCCTCCACGTCGGCTGCCGCTGCCTGGGTGGCCCGGCGGATCGAGTCCCGCTCGTGCCGGTTCTGAGCCTGCCAGAGAAGTCCGACCGTGATCAGGCCGGCTCCCGCGATCGCCACCGGGATCCAGGCGGCTCCGGCTGGCTTTCGGTCAGGCGGCGTTTGGGCTGGTCCCGAATCCGGACTGGGGGGCGCCGGCGACTCGGGGCCTAGGCTCCAAGCTGTTGATTCATCGGCTGTTGGCGTCTCTTCGGTCACGCGAGCCTTCGTCCCCCCATCACCTTAGTGCAAGGCTCGGGCCAGCAGCGGGCGGCAGTGGACCTGCTGTGCTAACGTAGCTTCCATGCGCACGCCTTCCGCGCTCCGGCGTCCCGCCACATACGACGATCTGCTGGCGGTTCCCGACCACCAGGTGGGGGAGATCCTGGCTGGCGACCTCCACGTCAGCCCGCGTCCCGCGCCGCGGCACGCTCGGGCCAGCTCGGGCCTGGGCGCTGCCGTCTTCGGACCGTTTGATGCGGGCCGGGGTGGGCCCGGGGGCTGGTGGATCCTGGACGAGCCCGAGCTACACCTGGGCTCCGACGTGCTGGTCCCCGACCTGGCCGGCTGGAAGCGGGAGCG
>DATECU010000301.1:0-12770 GCA_035286745.1 Vicinamibacteria bacterium
ACCGAACGCCAGCAACAGAATCGAGAGCAACCGGAATCGGGAAACACGCGCGCTCATGACACCACCTCCGCCGAGAACGATGATTCGGTCGACCGTAGTCGCAGCCACTACTGCGGGACCTCTGGTTGTCCTGCCCGTCGATTCTGACTTATATTACCACTCGCCCATGTCTGTCAAGCCTTGTATTACCACCTTGCCGGATCCCCCGGTTCTCCGGGGACTCCAGCCGGGCTCCGGATTGGGGCCCATGGTTCGCCGTGCGAGTAGCACAATTCCCAAGCCAATAGCGGGCGTAGTGCGTGTGGCTGGAGTCCTGGTCGGGGTCGCCTGCCTGGCTGGCATCGCCGGCTGCCGACTGCGGAGCTCCTCGGCTCAAATCCACAGCTCCGCTCAAGTGGTAAGACCATATGGGACGGTTGGGTACCAACCCTCCCACCTGACCGCCGGCTTCGGTACCCGGACCGAGGGCGGTCTGGCCGGCCGCGTGCTCCGGGTGACGCGGCTCGACGCGGATGGACCGGGCTCGCTTCGTCATGCACTCGAAGCCTCGGGGCCGCGGCTGGTGGTCTTCGAGGTCGGAGGCGTGATCGATCTCGGCGGCCGGTCCCTGGTCGTCAAGGAACCCCGGCTGACGATTGCGGGCCAGACCGCGCCCGACCCCGGCATCACGCTGGTCCGCGGCGGTCTCGGCGTGGAGACGCACGACGTCGTGATCCAGCACCTGGCGGTCCGTCCCGGCGACGCCGGGCCGCCCCCCTGGGACCCCGACGCCCTGGGGGCGCGGCGAGGGCCGGAGGGTCCGGTCTTCAGCGTGGTCTTCGACCACTGCTCCGCCACCTGGGCGGTGGACGAGAACCTCTCGATCTCGGGTCCTGCGGACGTGGCGACGGCGGACGGGCCCGAGGCCACCGCCCACGACGTCACCCTCAACCGCTGCCTGATCGCCGAAGGCCTCTCCCACGCCACCCACCCCAAGGGCGAGCACTCCAAGGGGACGCTGCTGCACGACGGGGTGCGCCGGGTGTCCATCCTGGGCTCGCTCTACGCGCATAACCGGGAACGCAACCCGCGCCTCAAGGGCGGCACCCGCGCGGTGCTGGTCAACAACCTCATCTACAACTGGGGTTCGAGTGCCGTGGGTATGGGCGCCTGGGGCAACACGCGCAGGCTCGCCGGCGCCGAAGCGGCGGTGGCCGGGAACCTGGCCCTGGCGGGGCCGGACACCAAACGGCGGGAGCTGGTGCGCGGCCTGGACCCGGGTGCAGCGGCCTGGCTCCGGGACAACCTGGTCCTGGACCGTGATGGCACCCCCATGCCGGCGGCCGGGAGCACCGTCCGCCTGCTGGCCGAACCGCCGCTCTGGCCGGGCGGCCTCGAGGCGGCGCCGGCGTGGGAGGCTGGGGAGCAGGTGCTCCGGTGCGCCGGGGCTCGAGCCGGGCGGCGGGACGCCATCGACGCCCGCATCGTTCGATCGGTCATCATGGGCGAAGGGCACATCATCGACAGCCAGGAGCAGGTGGGAGGCTATCCGCGGCGCCAACCGACCCGACGGCCGATCGAGGTGCCCGAGGGCCGGGAGCAGCGGCGAATCTGGTTGCACCGGCTGGCGGCGGCCATCGACTGCGACGCCCACCTGGATCTGAGCCCTCTGGAGCGCCGCCTGGGCCGGACCGGAAGCCCGCGCTGAGCGCGCCCGCGTCACTCCATCGAACTGGCCGCCAACAGCATCGCGCATACTCCGTGAGGCGAATTGATCAGGCGCCGCCGGCTCAGATAGCCGGCCAGGTCGCGCTGCACGCTCATCCCCTCCACCGCGCCCTCCACCAGCGGCCGGCCCTGGGCGTCATCGGACACCCGGGTGAGCAACCCCCGCCAGCCCTTCCCGGCGACCTCGGCATAGGCCGGCTCCAGATGGCCTCGTTCGACGCCCCGGCGGAGCGCGTAGACGAACATGGCGCTGGCCGAGGTCTCCAGCCAGTTGTCGGGGTGGCTGCCCTGGTCCAGCACCTGGTACCAGAGCCCGCTCTTCGCATCCTGGGTGGCGCGCACGCCGCCGGCGGCCTCGCGCAGCAGCTCCGCAATCCGGACCCGACCCGGATGCTCGGACGGGAAGTCCTCGATCATGTCGACCAGGGCCATCAGGAACCAACCCATGGCCCGGCCCCACACCTCGGGCGAGACTCCGGTCTTGGGATCGGCCCAGGCGGCGTTGCGGTCCTGGTCCCAGGCATGGCGAAAGAGGCCGGTCCCCGGAACGCGAGTGTGCTCCGCGACCAGCGTGGCCTGACGAGCCGCGGTGTCGTACGGGAAACCACCCTCGCCAAACAGCTTCCCGTAGCGAACCAGGAAGGGTTCGGCCATGTAGATCCCATCGAGCCACATCTCGTCGGGGTACTTCTGCTTGTGCCAGAAGCCCCCGTCCTGGTTGCGGGGGAAGCTGTCGAACCGCTGGCGGAGCCAGTGCGCAGCCCTCGCGTATCGGGGATCCCGCGTCTCCTGGTACAGCAGCAGCAGCAAGCCCCCGGGCTGGATCCGGTCGAGGTTGTGTCCGAGAGCGTCCGCCCCCAGGTCGACGTACGTGGCGTCCGAAGTCCTTGAGTTTCGCGCCCGGGGGCTCGGGGGGCGGGAGCCCCCCGCCCCATAGCGGCGCCCGGATTCACTCCGGGCGTCGCGTCTTGACCCGTCCTCACGCAGATAGGCGTCGACCCAGCGCCGGATGTAGGCGAGGTAGCGGGGGTCCCGGGTCTTGCCGTAGACCTCGGCCAGGCCCCGGAGCACGATCCCATCGGTGTACTCGAAGCCCTTGCCGCTGATGGTGGTGGGGTCCGGCCAGCGGGCCAGCACGGAGTCCGCCAGGCGCACCGCGAGCGGCCTCGCGGTCGCACTCGGGGAGGGCTTGGGCGCAGCCGCCACCGGCGACGTCACCAGGAGAGCGAGCACCGGGATGCCCACGCCCAGGCGTCCGGTCATCAGGCGTCCGGTCATCAGGCCTCCCGCCCCAGCCGCCCGACCTCCAGCCCAAGGTAGGCGCGCGCGTTGCACCAGCATAGGTTCCGCAGCAGCCGCGCCAGAGGCTCACGGTCGTCGGGGAGGCGCCCCACCTCCACCTCCCGGGCCAGCAGGTTCGAGATCAGCCGCCGGAAGTACTCGTGCCGCGAATAGGACAGGAAGCTCCGCGAGTCGGTGACCATGCCCACGAAGCGAGCCAGCAGCCCCATGTTGGAGAGGGCGCGGATCTGCGCCTCCATGCCGTCCTTCTGGTCCAGGAACCACCAGGCGGCGCCGTACTGGATCTTGCCGGGCACCGAGCCGTCCTGGAAGTTGCCGATCAGGGTGGCGAACAGCTCGTTGTCGCGGGGGTTGTGGTTGTAGAGGATGGTCTTGGCCAACCGATCCTGCTCGTCGAGCCGGTCCAGAAAGCGCGAGAGCGGCCTGGCCATCTCGAAGTCGCCCATGGAGTCGAAGCCGGTGTCGGGTCCCAGCAGCCGCTGCAAGCGGGTGTTGTTGTTGCGCAGAGCGCCCAGGTGGAACTGCTGCACCCAACCGCGAGCGTGATCCATGACCCCGAACCGATGCAGCAGTCCCGACTTGAAGCGCAGGCTCTCGCCCGCATCGAGGGCCCGGCCCCGTCGCAGCTCGTCGAAGGCGGCGCTGAGCTCGGCGTCGGTCGCGGGCTCGGCATACATCTGCTCCAGCCCGTGGTCCGAGGCCCGGCACCCCGCGTCGTGAAAAGCGGCATGGCGCTGCTCCAGCGCAACCAGGAAGTCGGCGAAGCCCGCGATGGTCCGGCCCGAGGCCGCCTCCAGCCGATCCACCCACGCGTTCCAGGCCGCCGGAACCTCGACCGCCAGCGCCTGATCCGGCCGCCAGGTGGGATAGACGCGGGTGTCGGGATCCGCGCGCGCGGCCAGCGTCCGGTGGTGTTCCAGCGAGTCCACCGGGTCGTCCGTAGTGCAAACCACGGCCACCCGGAACTGGCGCAGCAGGCCCTGGGTGCTGAAGGCCGGCTCCCGTAGGCGGTCGTTGCAACGCTCGAAGATGGCCCGCCCCGTCTTCTCGGACAGCAACTCCTCGACCCCAAACGGGCGCTTCAGCTCCAGATGGGTCCAGTGGTAGAGGGGGTTCAGCAGCGTCTCCGGCACGGTGCGGGCCCAGGCCTCGAACTTCTCCCAGTCCGAGGCGTCCCCGGTGCAGAAGCGCTCGGCCACGCCGTTCGCCCGCATGGCGCGCCACTTGTAGTGGTCGCCGGCCAGCCAGATCTCGGTGATGCTGCCGAAGCGATGATCGCTCGCGATCTGCGCCACCGGCAGGTGGCAGTGGTAGTCGAGGATGGGCAGGTCGCGGGCGACGTTGTGGAACAGGTCCTCGGCCAGCGGCGTCTCCAGCAGGAAGCCTTCGTGGATGAACGGCCTCACCGGGCGACCTCCAGGTCCTCCAGCCGGGCGGGCAGCAGCCGGGGCGTCAACAGGTGGATGACCAGGAGCGCCGCCAGGTAGGCACCGCCGGCCAGCACGAAGAGGGCGTGATAGCTCCCGGTGAGCTGAAGCAGCCAGCCGGCGGCGGTGGCCACCAACATGCCGCCCACCGCCCCGCACATCCCACCCAGCCCCACCACCGACCCCACGGCCCGCCGGGGGAAGGTGTCGGAAGCCAGCGTGAACAGGTTGGCCGAGAAGCCCTGGTGGGCGGCCGCGGCCAGACTGATCAGGGCCACCGCCAGCCACAGGCTGGAGACCTGAGAGGCAAACACGATAGGCGTCACGCTGAGCCCGCAGACCAGCATGGCCGTCTTGCGGGCAGCGTTCACGGACCAGCCCCGGCGGAGGAGGTGAGAGGACAGCCAGCCGCCGCCGATACTCCCCACGTCGGCCACCAGGTAGATGGTGATGAGAGGCGGTCCCAGCTTGGACAGGGTCAGGCCGTGGTTCTCGTTCAGGAACTTCGGGATCCAGTAGAGGTAGAACCACCAGATGGGATCGGTCATGAACTTGCCGAGCGCGAAGGCCCAGGCCTCGCGGTGCTCCACCAAACGGAGCCAAGGGATGGGGGTCGCCGACTCCTCGGGATCGCTGCGGATGTACGCGAACTCCGCCCGGGTAAGCCGAGGGTGGGATTCGGGTGGGGCGTAGAGAAGCCACCACGCCGCCAGCCACAAGAACCCGATGGCCCCGGTGATGACGAAGGCCCATTGCCAACTCCAGGTGAGGGCGATCCAGGGCACGATGGCCGGGGCAACCACGGCGCCCAGGTTGGAGCCGGCGTTGAAGATGCCGGTGGCGAAAGCCCGCTGGCGCCTTGGGAACCACTCGGCCACCGTCTTGATGGCGGCCGGGAAGTTGCCGGACTCGCCCAGGCCCAGGGCGAAGCGAGCCATGCCAAAGCCCAGGGGGGTGCGCGCCAGGGCGTGGGCCATGGCGGCCAGACTCCACAGCACGATGGCGGCCGCGAAGCCGAGTCGCGTCCCCAAGAGGTCGAGCAAGCGCCCCGCCACCAGCATGCCGATGGCGTAGGCGGCCTGGAAGGCGGTGACGATATAGCCGTACTCGACCTCGTTCCAGCCGATCTCCTTCTGTAGGCTCGGGGCCAGGATCCCCAAGACCTGCCGGTCGATGTAGTTGATGGTGGTGGCGAAGAACAGAAGTGCGCAGATCGCCCAGCGCAGGCGGCCCACGCGTCCTCCGCCGGTCTTCTCCACGGTCAGACCGCCGGCCACGGCGGGAGCCGCCGGCGATGGTGCGGGCACGGCCTCTTCCTGCATGCCTTCAAGCACTCGCTGCTTCGATGACACCCCTGCGCGCTAGGCGGCCCGCCAGACCCGGCCGCTCGGGAACTCGTACTCGTCCAGCGACTCCGGCTTCATGGTGATGCTGTAGCCCGCCGCGGTGGGGACCAGATAACGGGCATTCCGAACCTGGCAAGGGTCGACGAAGTGCTCGTGCAGGTGGTCCACGTACTCGCACACCCGTCCCTCGAGCGAACCCGACACCGCGACGTAGTCGAAGAGCGACAGGTGCTGCACGTACTCGCAAAGCCCCACCCCGCCGGCGTGCGGGCAAACCGCCACCCCGAACTTGGCCGCCATCAGCAGCACCGCCAGCACCTCGTTCACGCCTCCCATGCGGCAGGAGTCCACCTGCAGGAAGCGGATGGCGTCGGCTTGCAGGAGCTGCTTGAAGATCACGCGGTTCTGGCAGGTCTCGCCGGTGGCCACCCCCAGCGGCCTGAGCGCCCGCGCGATGGCGGCGTGGCCCAGCACGTCGTCGGGGCTGGTGGGCTCCTCGATCCACCAGGGATCGAAGCGCTGGAGGGCCTGCATCTGACGAATCGCCTCCTCCACGTCCCAGCACTGGTTAGCGTCCATCATCAGCAGCCGCTCGGGGCCGATCTCCTCGCGCATCACCCCAGCCCGCCGCAGGTTGTCTTCCAGGTTGGTCCCCACCTTCATCTTGAAGGCGGTCCAGCCGCGGGCCAGCGCCTCGCGGCAGAGCAGGCGGACCCTCGCGTCCGAATAGCCGAGCCAGCCGGTGGAGGTGGTGTAGGCGGGAAAGCCCTGGCTCCGCATCTCGGCCTCGCGAGCCGCCTTGCCCGGCTGCTTCTGGACCAGCAGCTCAAGTGCCTGCTCCGGCTTCAGCACGTCGGTGATGTAGGTGAAGTCGATGGCGGCCACGATCTGCTCGGGCGTTAGATCCACGAGCAGCTTCCACAGCGGCTTCCCCTCCCGCTTGGCCCACAGGTCCCAGACCGCGTTGATCAGGGCCCCGGTAGCCATGTGCAGGATCCCCTTCTCGGGGCCCAGCCAGCGCAGTTGTCGGTCGAAGGCCAGGTCGTGGTAGAGGGACCGGAGATCCCCCAGGATGGAATCCAGCTCCCGACCCTTCAGGTGATGGGCCAGGGCGTGCACCGCGGCCACCACGATCTCGTTGCCGCGCCCGTTGGTGAAGGTGAGGCCGTGCCCCTCCAGACCCGCGCTGGTCTCCAGGATGACGTAGGTGGCGGAGTAGTCGCCCAGGTTGAGCGCATCGGATCCGTCCTGGGCCAAAGAGGTGGGAAAGCGGATGTCGCGCACGCGAACGCTCGTGATCTTCAGGTTGCCTCCTCCCCGGTCATTGATTCACCCCGCTGGCCAGGAACCCGCCGTCGACCGTCAGCACCTCGCCGTTCACGAAGCTGGCCGCGTCCGACGCCAGGTAGACGCAGGCCCCCGCCAGCTCCTCCACCTGGCCGAAGCGGCGGAGCGGCGTGCGCAGCAGAAACTCGCGCCCGCGCTCGCCCTCCAGGATCTTGGCGTTCAGGTCGGTGCGGAAGACGCCGGGGGCGATGGCGTTGACGTTCACCCCCCGAGGACCCCACTCCACGGCCAGGGCCCGGGTGAGGCCGGCGACGCCGGCCTTGCTGGCCGTGTAGGCGGCCACCTCGTGCAGGCCCACAAAGGAGGCCAGCGAGGCGATGTTGACGATGCGGCCGGAACCGCGTTCCAGCATGGGCCGAGCGAAGACCTGGCAGGCGCGGAAGGTCCCGGTGAGGTTGGTGTCGAGGATGGCCTGCCACTCCTGGTCGGGCACCTCCAGACTCGGCGTACGACGGGTTATGCCTGCGCAGTTGACGAGGACGTCGACCCGGCCCAGGGCGGAGAGCACGGCATCCCGCGCCCGCTCCAGCGCCTGACGCTCGGTCACGTCGCAGGTCACCCGCGCACTGCGCCGGCCCAGGCCCTCCACCAGGGTCGCGGCCGCCGCCACCTGCTCGGTGCGCCGGGAGACCGGCACCACGTCGGCCCCCGCCTCGGCGAGGCCCCGAACCAGCGCCAGCCCGATGCCGGAAGTCCCCCCGGTCACCACCGCCACCTTGCCTTCGAGTCCGAGCGCCTTCACGACGGCACACCGCGCTCTGCCGGTTTCTCGGCCTCTTCCTCGCTGGCCTGCGCCTGACGGGCCAGCGCCAGGTGCTCGCTCATCTCCCGCCGTGCCCGCTCCGGGTCTCGGGCCTTGATGGCCTGGTAGATCCTCCGGTGCATGTCGGCCGACTGCTTGAGGTCGTGAGCGCGCTCCACCGTCATGCGCCGCCGCTCGTAGACCAGCTCGGCCAGGGTGTCGATCAGGGTCGCCAGCACCGGGTTCCCCGACCCCGCAGCCACCGCCCGGTGGAACTGGATGTCGTGGCGCAGGAACTCCTGGGGCTCGCCGATGGCGGCGAACATCCCCGTCACCTCTTCGGCCATCACCGCCAGTTGATCGGAGCTGGCCCGCTCCGCGGCCAGCCCCGCGGAGCCGACCTCCAGCACCCGGCGGGCCTCGAACATGTCGTCGCGGGTGAAGCCGTGGAGTGCGGCCAGGAAGCGCAGGGGACCCTGCTCCAGTCGGGGAGGCCCGGCCGACACGAAGGTCCCGGCGCCCTGCCGGGAGACCACCGCCCCCATGGCGGCCAGGGTGCGCAGACCCGAACGAAGGGAAGGCCGGCTGACCCCGATCTCCACGGCCAGGTCGCGTTCCGGCGGCAGCCGGTCGCCCTGCCGGAGCTGGCCGCTCTCGATCAGCCGGCGGACATGCTCGACCACCTTGCCGGCGGCCTGCTCCTGCCCTGGATCGCTAGAGGTCTGACCTTCAGCCTCATATTTCATGATCTATTGCCAGTTTTCCATAGCTATCGTACCATTGTCAAGAGGATTGGTCTTACCACCATGGCCCTGCTGACCCCATCACCAACTGTGGACCGTCCCGTCAAGTCCACGGCACACGGGAAGATAGGCCGGCTGGTAGGGCCAGCGGGCTGCTGCTTCCTCATTGATGTCCACACCCAGGCCGGCCGCCTCGCCCGGGAACAGCATCCCGTCCTCGAACCGGTACTGGTGGGGGAACACCTGGTCGGTCTCGGCGCTGTGGCGCATGTACTCCTGGATTCCGAAGTTGTGGATGGCCAAGCCGAAATGCACGGCCGCGGCCAGCGTCACCGGCGAGAGGTCGGTGGCGCCATGGCAGCCGGTGCGCACGTGGTGAAGCTCGGCCAGGTGAGCGATCTTCCGGAGATGGCTGAGCCCTCCGGCGTGAACCACCGTCGAACGGATGTAGTCGACGAGCTGCTCCTCGATCAGCGTGTGGCAGTCGTGGATGGAGCTGAACACCTCGCCCACCGCCAGCGGTGTGGTGGTGTGGCGGCGGATGAGCCTGAAGCCCTCCTGCAACTCCGCCGGGACCGCGTCCTCCAGCCAGAACAGGTGGTGAGGCTCCAGCTCCTTGCCCAGGCGGGCAGCCTCGATAGGCGTGAGCCGATGGTGGGCGTCGTGCAGCAGGTGAAGCTCCGGCCCGAACTCGCGGCGCGCCTGGGCGAACAGGCTCGGCACCAAGGCGAGATATCGTTCACTGCTCCACACCGTCTCCGGCGGCCGGCCCCTCTCCGCGGGCTCGTAGAAGAGATCCCCACGGCCCACCCCGTAGGTGCCCTGGGTTCCGGGGATTGCGCACTGCAAGCGGACGGCCCGGTAGCCGAGCTTCCGGTACTCCGCCACCGCCGCCATCACCTGGTCGGGCGTCTCGCCGCTGGCGTGGCCGTACACCGTCACCCCCTCCCGCGAGGCGCCGCCCAGCAATCGGTAGACGGGGACACCCAACGATTTCCCCAGGAGGTCCCAGAGAGCCACGTCCACGGCGCCGATCGCGGTCATGGTGACCGGGCCGCGCCGCCAGTAGGCGCCCTTGTAGAGGTACTGCCAGGTGTCTTCGATGCGGCGCGCATCGCGGCCCATGAGCAGCGGGACCAGATGGTCGCTCAGGTAGCTGGCCACCGCCAGCTCGCGGCCGTTCAGGGTGGCGTCACCCAGACCGTGGAGGCCGTCTTCGGTGGTGAGCTTCAGGGTGACGAAGTTCCGTCCCGGTCCGGTGACAATCACCCGGGCATCGACGATCTTCATGGCCTTCCTCCTGGACCGGCAACCCGCGGCGCCCGAACCGGGCTGGGTCGCAGCCATCGGGCGAGACGCTCCCGCTCCCCGCGCGGACTCGGGGATGCCGCGCGTAGACTCTATTCGCCGTTGCGCCGGCGCTGCAAGCTGGCGAGGGCACGAGGGATCAACCCATGAACGCACTGACGCCGGAAACCTGCATCGTCCGCAACACCGCCTCACGCAAGGGCCGCTCCCTGGCGGTGGCGCCTGGCACCACCGCAGCCCGACACCTTCACTACGGCCGCATCATCCTGGCTGCGCTCGACACACCCATTCGCTTCCCAACCGGCGAGCGCGAGACCGGACTCATCGCTCTCAAGGGTCGGGCGACCGTGGTGGCCCAGGGCCGCAGCTTCACCCTCGGCCGCTACGACGCCCTCTACGTCCCCCGCGAGGCCGAGGTCGAGGTGAGCCCGAGCCCCCAGGGCTGCGATCTGGCCGAGGTTGCGGCCCCGGTCACCGGCCACTACCCGTTGCAGTTCGTCGCCTTCTCTCAGGTCCAGAAGGACTCCAGCCTCCACTTCAAGGCCGGGACCCCACCCACCGAACGCATGCTCAACATCCTCCTGGGCCGGAACGTGGAGGCGGGACGGATCATGGCCGGCGTGACCTTCAGCACCCCCGGCAACTGGACCTCCTGGCCGCCCCACGAACACGAGACCCTGGCCGAAGAGGCCTACCTCTACATCGACATGCCCGCTCCTTCCTTTGGCATCCAGCTGGTCTACACGACTGCCGCCACCGAGCTGGCGGTGGTAGTCCGCGAGGGCGATTGCGTGCTCATGCCGAAGGGCTACCATCCCAACGTCGCCGCCCCCGGCGGCTCCATCAACTTCCTCTGGATGATGGCCGCCACCCGGGAAGTGGAGGATCGGAAGTTCGGCGTGGTGAACGTCCATCCCGACTTCGCGGCCGGGGGTTCCGGCCTGGAGGCCGCCGCCAAGCGGTAGACGATGCCACCGGTGGCCTGGCCCCTTGGGGGGGAATCCGCTCCCCCTCGACATCCCGTCGCGATTCCGCGACCATTCCCTCCAGCGGGCCGGATACGGCCGGCCAGGGAGGCACGGATGCTCACGCGAGAACAGGCCTTGACGACGCTCACCGCCTACCAGGACCGCCTGGAGGAAGCCTGGAGCCAAGGCGCAGCCGCCTACCAGGACGCCTTCACCAACTCGCCTAGCGGTGTTGCCGCGCACGAGATCGACCGCGAGATGAAGATCACCCGCGTCAACCCCGCCGAGCTAGGACTGCTGGGTTACCGCGAGGACGAGATGCTGGGGCAGCCCGCCTGGCAGTTCATCGTCATGGAGAGCGTCTCCCAGAGGGCCATCGACAAGAAGCTCTCGGGGGCGGTGGAACTCAAGCCCTTCATGCGCGCGTTCAAGCGGGCCGACGGCTCGGCGGTCACCATGCTGGTGCTCGACCGCCTCATTCGCGACGCGCTGGGTCAGGTCGTCGGCATCCGCACCGTCTTGACCGAGCTCGATTCGAGCTCAGAGGCGCAATCATGAGCAGGGACATGTTCTCGCTCCAGGGACGCACCGCGCTGGTCACCGGCGCCTCCCGCGGCCTGGGCGCCGCCATCGCGGTCGGGCTGGCCGAGGCCGGCGCCCAGGTGGCGGTTCACGGCAACACCCACTCCCCGAACGACGTGGCCGAGCGCATCCGCGGCCTTGGTCGTCAGGCGCTCGCGCTGCTCGGCGACATGGCCGACCCGGCGACGCCGGACCGCTTGGCGCAAGAGACGCTCTCCGGCCTGGGCGGGCTTCACATCCTGGTCAACAACGCCGGCACCATCCGGCGCGGACCAGCCGCCTCGACCAGCGACCAGGACTGGTCGGCGGTCCTGGAAGTCAACCTGAACGGCGTGTTTCGCATGTGCCGCGCGGCGGGTGGGCTCATGCTGGCGAGCGGGAGCGGCAAGATCGTCAACATCGCCTCCCTGCTCTCGTTTCAGGGCGGCCTCACCGTCCCTGCCTACGCCGCGGCCAAGGGCGCGGTCGCACAGCTCACCAAGGCCCTCGCCAACGAGTGGGCGGGGCGGGGCGTCAACGTCAACGCCGTGGCCCCCGGCTACATGCGCACCGACAACACCGCGGCGCTGCAGGCGGATCCCACCCGAAACCGGCAGATCCTGGAGCGCATCCCGGCAGGTCGCTGGGGCGAGCCGCAGGACGTGGTGGGCGCCGTGGTGTTCCTGGCCTCGGCAGCCTCGGACTACGTGAACGGCCACGTCCTCGTCGTCGACGGCGGCTGGCTGGGGCGGTAGGCGCAGGAGGTCTCCCCATGTCATCTCTGAACGGACGGCTCGCCCTGGTCACCGGGGCCAGCGGCGGCAGCGGCGCACCGCGCTACCCCTCCGCCGGTGCCTCCAGCACCTCGCGAAGCCTCCGCAGGAGGGCCTCCACGGTGAAGGGCTTCTGGATGAAGAGAGTCCCCGAGTCGAGGACGCCGTGGTGGCTGATGGCCTCGTCCGTGTACCCCGACATGTAGAGCACGCGCGCTCCTGGCTGCACGGCCTGCACCCGTCCGGCCAGCTCCCGCCCGCTCATCCCCGGCATCACCACGTCGGTCAGCATGAGGTGGATGGGACCGGCGTGCGACCGCGCCGCCAGCAGAACCTCCTCCGGGGTCACGCCTGCCAGCACCGTGTAGCCCCCGGCCTCGAGTATCTCCAGGACGATCGCCCGCAGCGCCTCCTCGTCCTCCGCCAGCAGGATCGTCTCCGAGCCTCCCCGGACGGTCTGCCCCGTCGCGTTCCCCCTGGTGAGCCTCTCCGGCTCGCCCTCCACCCGCGGTAGGTACACCTTGAACGTCGTCCCCCGCCCCGGCT
>DATECU010000302.1:0-23009 GCA_035286745.1 Vicinamibacteria bacterium
TACGTGAGCTGGGTTTAGAACGTCGCGAGACAGTTCGGTCCCTATCTGTTGTGGGCGCAGGAGACTTGAGAGGGCCTGTCCTTAGTACGAGAGGACCGGGATGGACGAACCTCTAGTGCACCAGTTGTCTCGCCAGAGGCACAGCTGGGTAGCTACGTTCGGTATGGATAAACGCTGAAAGCATCTAAGCGTGAAGCCAGCCTCGAGATGACGTCTCCCGCAGGATAACCTGCCTAAAGACCCCTTGCAGACGACAAGGTTGATAGGCCCGATGTGCAAGGGCAGCAATGCCTTCAGCTAACGGGTACTAATCGGTCGTGAGGCTTGACCATGACGTTTACAGTGCTTGAAAAGCCGGCTGGATCTTCGGTCGTCAGCGCCGCCGCCCAACCGGCGGCGGCGACTCGGGCGGAGGCCCATTTGACAAGTTCATCCCGGTGACCATGGCGGAGGGGTCACACCCGTTCCCATTCCGAACACGGCCGTTAAGCCCTCCAGCGCCGATGGTACTGCCAGGGAAGCCTGGTGGGAGAGTAGGACGTTGCCGGGATTCATCTCTGATTCATCCTTGAAGGCCCCGAGGCGCTCGGGGCCTCTTTTTTTTTCGCTTCTGTCTTGGGACCCGCCCCGGGCGGTGCTAGAATCCGCGATGGTCTGGCGCGCGTCGACTCCGCTCGCTCGCGGGCTGTTGCAGAGGAGTAGGCTCGATGTCGGGACATTCCAAGTGGGCCACGATCAAGCACAAGAAGGGCGCGCTTGACGCCAAGCGGGGCAAGCTCTTCACCAAGCTGATCCGTGAGATGACGATCGCCGCCCGGCTCGGGGGTGGAGAGGTTGAGTCCAACCCCCGCCTGCGCACGGCTGTCGACAAGGCCAAGGCCGCCAACATGCCGGCCGACAACATCAAACGGGCGATCCAGAAGGGGGCCGGGGGGCTCGAGGGCCAGAGCTGGGAGGACATCGTCATCGAGGGCTACGGTCCGGGAGGGGTCGCGGTGCTGGTGGAAGGTTCCTCCGACAACCGCAACCGGACCATCTCCGAGATCCGGCACATCTTCAGCAAACATGGCAGCAACCTGGGCACCGCCGGCAGCGTGGCCTATCTCTTCAAGCAGCGCGGGCTGCTCGCGGTGTCCCGAAAGAAGGTGTCGGAGGACCGGCTGATGGAGCTAGCGCTGGAAGCCGGCGCCGACGACATCCAGTCCACGGCTGACAACTGGGAGGTCTACACCCCCCCCCAGGCCTACGAGGGGGTCCTGGCGGCACTGCGCCAGGCCGGTATCGAGCCCGAGGCGTCCCAGATCGGGAAGTTCGCCGACACCAGCGTGACCATCGAGGGCAGCAAGGCGCAGCAAATGCTGAAGCTCATCGAGGCCCTCGAGGACAACGACGACGTGCAGAACGTGTGGGCCAACTTCGACATCTCGGACAAGGAGCTCGAGGAGGCGGCGGCACGCTAGGCGCCGGCACCGCGCGCTCCTCGCGACGGTTGCCCCGGCAGGTGTCTGCTCCGAAACCGCCGGCCCCCAGGGACGAGCGGCGTTTGCGATGATCATCCTGGGTGTGGATCCGGGCTCGCTGCGCACCGGTTATGGGGCCATTGAAGGAGACGGTCGCCGGCACCGTCTGCTGGAGAAGGGCGCCATAACGCCCCCCTCTCGCGCCCCCTTACCCGATCGCCTGCGGGCGGTTCATCAGGGAGTGGCCCGCCTGATCGAGTCGCTCCGGCCGGATCTGCTGGCGGTCGAGGACTGTTTTCACGCGGTCAACACCAGGACCGCCCTGGTCCTGGGCCACGTCCGGGGCGTGGTGCTGCTGGCCGGCGCCCAAGCCGGCCTCCCCATTCACGAGTTCTCGCCGGCCACCGTCAAGGCCCAGATCACCGGCTTTGGGCGGGCCGAGAAGAGGCAGGTGGCGCTGATGGTCTCACGGCTCCTGGAGCTGCCCGCCGACCTGGAGCCGGGCGACGCCACCGACGCCCTGGCGGTTGCCCTCTGCCTGTCCCACCTCTCGACATCGCCGGCGCGGCCCGCGTGATCGCCCAACTCCAAGGCCGGTTGCTCCGCAAGGCCACCCAGGAGGTGGTGGTCGACGTTCACGGCGTGGGCTACCGGGTGCAGATTCCGCTCTCCACCTTCTACAAGCTGCCCCTCGAGGGCGAGCCGGTGGAGCTGCGCACCCACACCCACGTTCGCGAGGACGCGCTCCTGCTCTTCGGCTTCCTGACCGGCGAGGAACAGGAACTCTTCGAACGCCTGATCGCCATCTCGGGAGTGGGCCCCAAGGTGGCTCTCAACATCCTCTCCGGCATCGAGGCGCCGGATCTGGTCGAAGCGCTGCGCAGCAGCGACATCGCCCGCTTGACTCGGGTTCCCGGCGTGGGCAAGAAGACCGCCGAACGCTTGGTGCTGGAACTCAAGGACAAGATGCCGGCCGCCAGCCCGGCCGTCCCCTCCCCGTCCCCAGCGGGAGCCACCCGAGGCGACCTGGTCTCCGCCCTGGTCCATCTGGGCTACTCCCAGCCGGAAGCGGATCGGGCCGCCGAACTGGCGCTGCGCGACGACGCCGGCTCGCGCTTTGAAGACGCCCTGCGCCGCGCCCTGCGGTTGCTGGCAACCCGTTAGGTATTCCCCGTGCATGACCCCCGCCTCGTCTCGGCCCGACCCGTCGAGGAGGACGCCGGCTTTGACCAGTCGCTGCGCCCGCGGAACCTGACCGAGTACGTGGGTCAGGCCCATGTGGTCAAGAACCTGCGAGTGGCCATCGAAGCCGCCCGGAGCCGAGGTGAGGCGCTCGACCACGTCCTCCTCTTCGGTCCCCCCGGCGTGGGCAAGACCAGCCTGGCTCACGTGATTGCCGCCGAGCTGGGGGTCTCCATCAAGGCCACTGCCGGACCCATCATCGAACGCGCCGGCGACCTGGCGGCTCTCCTCACCGCCCTCGAGACCCACGAGATCCTGTTTGTGGACGAGATCCACCGTCTGGACGCCAAGGTCGAGGAGATCCTGTACCCGGCCCTGGAGGATGGCAGCCTCGACCTCATGATCGGGACCGGCCCTGGAGCCCGCTCCATGAAGATCCCCCTCAAGCCCTTCACGTTGGTGGCGGCGACTACCCGGGCCGGGCTGCTGACCGCGCCACTCCGCGGCCGTTTCGGCATCGTTCACCGTCTGGACTTCTACTCCGAGACCGACCTCGAGTTTATCGTCAAGCGTTCGGCGCGAATCCTGGCCGTTCCCATCGAGGCCGAGGGCGCCGCCGAGATCGCCCGCCGCTCCCGGGGCACACCCCGGATCGCCAACCGCTTGCTGCGGCGAGTGCGGGACTACGCGCAGGTTCGGGCCGACGGGGTGATCACCGCCGAGGTCGCCCGGGAGGGGCTCGGCCTCCTGGAGGTGGACGCCCGAGGCTTCGACGAGGTGGACCGAAAGCTCCTGCTCACCATCATCGACAAGTTCTCCGGCGGGCCGGTCGGGATCGCGGCGTTGGCCGCCGCCATCAGCGAAGAGTCGGATGCCCTGGAAGACATCTACGAGCCCTACCTCATGCAGATCGGGTTCGTGGACCGCACGCCCCGTGGCCGGGTGGCCACCCGCCTTGCCTACGAGCACTTCGGCCGACTGCCTCCCGATCCGGCTTCGCCGCAGAAGAAGCTGTTCTAGGCCCTTCGCCGCCGGCATGGACATCGCCGAGTTCGACTACGAGCTTCCCGCGGAAGCCATCGCCCAGGAGCCCTTGCCGGAGCGAGACGCCTCCCGGCTCTTGGTCCTCAATCGCCGGTCAGGCCACCTCCGCCACCGCTCGTTCCGCGACCTCCCCGAGCTCCTGGATCCCGGGGACCTGCTGGTGGTCAATCGCAGCCGGGTCTTCCCGGCGCGGCTCCTGGGGCGCCGTGCCGGAGGCGCGGAGGCCGAAGTCCTGCTCCTCAGGCCCCTGGGCCAGGGCCTCTGGGAGGCCCTGGTCCGACCAGGGCGGCGGCTCCGGCCCGGCCATGAAGTCCTGGTGGGAGGCGAGATCGCGCTCCGCATCGAGAGCGAAGCGCTAGGTGCAGAGGGGCGCCGCCGGGTGCGTCTGCTTGCCCGGGCCGGGGACGAGACGGCCGCCCTGGAGCGTCTCGGCCACATCCCCCTGCCGCCCTACATCCGGCGCCCGGACCGGCCGGAGGACCGCGGTCGCTACCAGACGGTGTTTGCCCGCGAATCCGGAAGCGTGGCTGCGCCCACCGCCGGGCTCCACTTCACGCCCCAGCTGCTGCGCCGCCTGGACGCCCGGGGCATCCAGCGGGCCGAGGTGTTGCTCCATGTGGGGCCGGGCACCTTCCGGCCGGTGAAGGCGGCTCGGGTCGAGGACCATCGACTGGAGGCCGAGCCCTACCTCATCCCCCCCGAGACGGCGACCGCGGTTGCCGCCACCCGGAATCAGGGCCGCCGCGTGGTCGCGGTGGGGACGACCAGCACCCGCGCCCTGGAAGCCTCGGCGGCCCGCCATGGCAAGGTCTCGGCCGAAACCGCCGCCACCGATCTGGTCATCGTGCCAGGCTTCGGGTTCCGGGTGACCGATGGCCTGATCACCAACTTCCACCTCCCGCGTTCGTCGCTCCTGCTGTTGGTGTGTGCGCTGGCGGGCCGGGAGGTGGTCCTGGGGGCGTACCGCGAAGCCGTCAAGGCCGGCTATCGCTTCTACAGCTACGGGGACGCGATGCTCATCCTGTGAGGCGGGGCCGCACCCCTCCGCGGCCCTCGCCGGAACGCAGGCCCGCGCCAGCCCCACCCCTCAGCTGGGCTGAGCGCGTCCAGCGAGGTCCGCCAGCAGCGCCTCGTAGCGCAGGAGATCTTGCGGCGACGGCAGCAGTAGGTGCACGCGCCTCAGGCTGGTGCCCAGCTCGACGGCGGAGAAGCAGACCTGAGACAACAACCTGGCGAACTCCTCGGCGGCGACGCCCTGATGGGCGGTGCCCAACGGATGGAGGGCCAGCGAACCGAGCTTCAGCCGCCGCGCCTCCTCGAAAGCCGTGAGCAGAGCCTCGAACACGTGCACCGACCGCACATGAGGCGCGTCCTCGAAGTCGTAGACGATGGCTTGCAGCAAGAGCGGAGCCCCGCCAGTGCCTGGACTCACCAGCACCGAACCCCGCGGCTTGGGCTTGAGCCGGCCCAGGGCCGCCCACACCCCGGCCATAGGCTCGCGGGCTTCCTCGATGGTGCTCACTTCCCCCAGGATCAAGTACACGTCCTGGGGCACCACCACCGCCTGGCTGTCGCTGGGCGGCGTGTCCCCAACCACCAGATCGAGATCCAGCCTCCCGCGAAAGGACAGCGTGTAACGCGACCGCGTCACGCCAGGCCTCCCGCGACCGCCTCCCACCTGCCCGGCAGCATCTTCGCCATTCTAGGTCAGCCCGCGCCGTCTTGACAGGCCCCGAAGCCAAAGCGCACAATCGGTCGATTCGAGCGTCGCCATGGAGCAGACCCTCGTTCTCAATGCGACTTACGAACCACTGAGGATCGTCCCCTGGCAAAAAGCCATCACCCTCCTCTTCCAGGGCAAAGTCGAGGTCATCTCCGTCTACGACCGGGAGATCCGCGGCGTCACGGTCAGGGTGAAGCTCCCCTCGGTGCTTCGCCTGCTCCGTCACGTCCGAATCAAACGCCCCTTCGCAGACGTGCCCTTCTCCAGGGCCAACGTCTACGCGCGTGACGAGAACCGCTGCCAGTACTGCGGCGGCCACTTCTCCCCATCCCACCTGACCTTCGACCATGTGGTTCCCGTCGCCCGGGGCGGTCACAAGGGCTGGGACAACATCGTCACCTGCTGCATTCCCTGCAACCGGCGGAAGGGCGATCGCACGCCCGAGGAAGCCGGCCTTGCCTTGCTGCGCAAGCCGCGCCGACCGGCGGCCCTACCCTCCTTGACGGTCACCCTTGGCATCCACCGGGCCCCGGAAAGCTGGCGGGATTTCCTCTACTGGGATCTGTCCTGGGATCGGGCCTGAACAGGCGCCGGCTCCCCTTTCTCCATGGGCCTGACCGGCAACCTGCGCACCATGGACCTGCCCGAGATCCTGCAGTGGGTCTCCCGCGGTCGCAAGACGGGCACCCTCCGTATCGAGCGGCGCAGCGTCCAGAAGCAGGTCATGTTCCAGGGCGGCGACATCTTCTCCTCCACCTCCAATGACCCCAAGGAGTACCTGGGTCAGTACCTGATCCGGGAACAGCTCCTGAGCGAAGAGCAACTCTTCAAGGTGCTGCTTCGCCAGGAGGCCCTCGACCTACCGCTAGGCGTGCTGCTGGTGGACGATGGCCTCTTGCCCCAGGACGCGCTCCGGCGTTTGCTGCAGGTGAAAGCCGAGGAGAGCATCTACGACCTCTTCCTCTGGCCCGACGGCGCCTTCGAATTCCACGAAGGCGACCTCCCCGCGGCCTTGACGGTCCACCTCGACCTGTCGGTCACCGACGTGGTGCTGGAAGGGATCCGCCGGGTCGACGAATGGAACCGCATCCGCGCCGTCTTCCCGTCGGCCAGAACCACCTTCCGAACCACCGGGGTACCCCTGGGCGAAAGCCCCGAGAAGAAGGCGCTGGAGCTGGCCGCCGCCGGCAAGACGCTGGCCGAGATCAGCCTGGAGCTCCGCCGCTCGGAATTCGACGCCGCCACCCTGCTCTTCGAGCTTCACGCCAAGGGCGTTCTCTCGGTCCAAGACCCGGGAGAGGAAAAGCGGCAAGCCGATCCGGTGGGAGCCATCAAGGACCTGCTGAGCATGGCCGCCAGGCGCATGGAGGAGCACCGTTTCGACGCCGCGCTGGAGCTTTACGAGGAAGTGCTGGCCCTGGATCGGCTGAACCAGCACGCCAAGAAGGGCCTGCTGGCCCTGCACGACGCCAAACGTAAGCAACGGGCCTTCCGGGCGGTCCCCCTGCACAAGGTGCCGGCCGTCTGCGTCGACTTCGCCACCCTCACCAAGGAGCACTTCGATCCCCAGGAGGGCTTCGTGCTTTCCCGCGTCAACGGCAGCTGGGACGTGCAGTCGATCCTGAAGCTCTGCCCCCTTGCCGAGGAGGACGCCCTGCTCATCTTCGCCCGCCTGTTGGAGCAAGGGGTGATCGAGCTCAAGGACCCGGAGGACCGCCGCCTGGGCGGCTAACGCTAGCCCAACGCTTCTTGGGCTAAAGCGTGCGGCCGATCACCGGTACGATCAGCCCCAGATCCCGGATCAGGGCCTCGAACATGCTGGGGGTGATCGACTGCGGCCCATCAGAGAGGGCCCGGTCCGGGTCGTGGTGCACCTCCACCATGAGCCCGTCGGCACCCACCGCGGCGGCGGCCCGGGAGAGCGGGGCCACCTTCTCCCGCCGCCCGGTGCCGTGGGACGGGTCGACCAGGATGGGCAGGTGGCTGATTCGTTTGACGGCCGGCACCACCGTGAGATCCAGGGTGTTGCGCGAGAAGTCGGAGAAGGTCCTCACCCCGCGCTCGCAGAGAACCACGTTGTAGTTGCCCTCCGACAGGATGTACTCGGCGGACATCAGGAACTCCTCCAGGGTGGCCGACATTCCCCGCTTCAACAACACCGGCTTGCGGCTGCGCCCGGCTCGCCTCAGGAGCGTGAAGTTCTGCATGTTCCGGGCGCCGATCTGGATGGCGTCCGCATAGCGCTCGACCAGCTCCAGGCTCTCGAGGTCCACCGCCTCCGTTACCACCGGCAGCCCAGTGGCCTCCCGGGCCTGGGCCAGGATCTTGAGCCCCTCCTCACCCAGACCCTGAAAGGAATAGGGGCTGGTGCGTGGCTTGAAGGCGCCGCCCCGGAGCAGATGGGCGCCGCCGGCTTTGACCGCCGCCGCCACCGTCAGCGTCTGTTCCCGGGATTCCACCGCGCAGGGGCCAGCCACCACCACGAAGCGCGGACCCCCGATCTCCACCGAGCCGATCTTGACCACGCTGTCTTCGTTCTTCACCTCGCGCGACACCAGCTTGTAGGCGTGAGAGACGGGGATCACCTCCAGCACCCCCGGCAGGCTCTCGAAAGCAGCGGCCTCCACCGCCCCCTTGTTGCCGGTGATGCCGATGGCCGTGCGCTGGGCGCCCGGAATCGGATGAGCCTTGAGCCCTCGCCCCTCGATGACCGCCACCACCGCGGCCACCTCTCCCGCGCTGGCGTCCTGCCGCATCACCACTAGCATAACGCCCGCCCTATCCGCGCGCCGCCGCCAGCCGGCTGCGCCGCATCCCATAGACGAAGTACAAGACGAGCCCAGCCGCCAGCCAGAGCCCGAACCGGATCCAGGTCAGGGCCGGGAGCTTATACATGAGGAACAGGCACATCAGGATCCCCAGCACCGGGGTGAGCGGCACCCAGGGGACCCTGAACTTGCGCGGCCGCTCCGGCTCGCGCTTTCGCAACACCAGGATGCCGACGCAAACCAGCACGAATGCGAACAGGGTCCCGATGTTGGTGAGCTGGACGATCTCGTCGATGTTGGCGATGGCCGAGAAGAAGCCCACAAAGACCCCGGTCAGGATGGTGGTCACGTGGGGGGTCCGGTACTTGGGGTGGATCTTGGCGAACCATGGCGAGAGCAAGCCGTCCCGCGACATCGCCATCAGAATCCGCGGCTGGCCGAGCTGGAAGACCAGGAGCACCGCGGTCATGGCCACCACCGCGCCAAACGACAGGAGCCCGGCCGCCCACCCCTGGTTCACGTAGGAGAGGGCCGCCGCCAGCGGGTCGGCGACCCCCACCAGCTTGGCGTAGGGAATCATCCCGGTCAGCACCAGTCCGGCCGCAATGTAGAGCAGGGTGCAAATCAGCAGCGAGCCGAGGATGCCCCGAGGCAAGTCTCGCCCGGGATCCCGACACTCCTCGGCGGTGGTGGAGATGGCATCGAAGCCGATGTAGGCGAAGAAGATCAACGAGGCGCCGGTCCACACGCCGTGGATTCCGCCCGGAAAGAAGGGCTGCCAGTTACCCGGAGTCACGAAGAAGGCGCCCACACCGATGAAGAACAGCAGCGTTGCCACCTTGAGCAGCACCACCACGTTGTTGAAGCGTGCCGACTCCTTGACGCCGATCACCAGCAACCAGGTAATGGCCGCTGTGATCGACACCGCGAGTAGATTGCAGACCACCGGGATCCCCAGCACCGTTGGGTGGCTCAGATGAGCCTGGTAGGCGATCGCCATCTCGGGGCCCAGCGCGCCGGCCCCGGCCTCGGCCGCGGCTTTCGCGGCCAGAAGCGTCGAGCGATAGTCGGTGCAAAGCCAGGCCGGGATCTCGACCCCGAGGCCGATCATGAGCTGCCGGAAGTAGGCGGCCCAGGAGATCGCCACCGCGATGTTCCCCACCGCGTACTCGAGGATCAGGTCCCAGCCGATGATCCAGGCCACCAGCTCCCCTAATGTTGCGTAGCTGTAGGTGTAGGCGGATCCGGCCACCGGAACCAGGCTTGCGAACTCGGCATAGCAGAGGGCGCAGAAGCCGCAGGCGATGGCGGTGACGAGAATGGAAACGGTCACCCCCGGTCCTGCCGGCGGTTGGCCGGTCCCCCCGGAGGTGGCGCTGCCCAGGGTGGCGAAGATCCCGGCGCCGATGATCGCGCCCACCCCCAGGGCCACCAGATCCCAGGCGGTCAGCGTCTTCTTGAGGCCATGGTCAGCATCCCCGCCTTCGGCGATCAGGGCGTCCACTGGCTTGAGGCGAAAGAGCGACATGGTTGCTCCTCAATCTGTGTCGGGCTGGCGCGCGCCCCGTGGGGCTGGAGTCGAAGGCGGCAAGAATAGTGTCCGAGCCTGCGCTTTGCAAGGATGTTCGAGCGCCCCGGCCGCGGGAGCCGCCAGAAGGAGGAAGAGGTCAGCGGGAGACGGAGGCCAGAAGCGCCCTGACCCGAGCCACCTGCCCCGCGTCGGCCCGCGCCAGATAGGCCCTGGCGTCGGCCTCGACCCGTGCGAGATCCGCGGGATCGCGGCTCAAGCTGAAAGCGAGGACCCCAGCCTCGATGACCAGCACCCGAGCCTCGTCGGCCTGATCGCTCGACGGATCCTCGGTGACAGCGCGCCGCGCGGCCTCGCGCAGCGTCCGCGCCTCCGCCGCGTTGCGGGGTCGCCGGGCGGCCAGATCCTCGAACCCGGCTCTCTCTTCCTTCTTCTTCTTGTTGATCAGGGGCGCGCTCGCCCCCTCGGCTCGACCGCTCCCGGCAAGGCTGCCTCGCTTGTCCGCAGCGACCTCCGACTCGGCAACCTCCGCGACCGGAGCGCGGTCGGACTTGGCCTCCAAAGAGCGCTCCTCGACCGCCGTCTGCTCGGGGGGCGCTGGCGCCTGCGTGCCCGGGCTCTGAGACTGGCTCTGGAACCAAGGCCCACGCCCCTTGACGGCGCTGGCGGCGGCCGCAGGTGTCGCAGCTGCGGCGCTCAGCCTTTGAGCCTCGGCGTCCGGAAGCGGTGGTGCCGGCGGGGGCGCCGCAGGGGCGGGTGGGGTCACTTGCCTGGCCGGTGCCGGCTCGCTCACCACCGCCGGCTTGGACCGGGGCCGGGCGGTCTCGCGCCGCTCCCTGCGGGCGTCGCGCTCCTCTCCCTCCGGCACCGCGACATAACCCAAGCCGCGCGCCGCCTGGTCCTTGGCCTCCAGCACCGAAGTGGGCGCGGGTCGAGGTTCGGCAGCCCGCGGAAGGTCGGCCACCGGGGGGCTCGGCGAACGCTCACGGATCGAGAGCGGCGTGATAACCGCAACCAGCAGCACCGCCGCCGCCGCCAGCGCCCACCGGGGCAGTCGGCGGACCCCTGCCGGCCGCGCCGGCAGCCTCTCTCGGACTCGCGCCGGGAAGCCCTCGAAGTAGCCGGGCGGGGCCTCCACCGCGAGCCCCTGCGCCAGCCGGTCCACGGCTGCCAGTTCGGCCAGCCGCTGGGAGCAGTCGGGACAATCCCGCAGGTGGGCGGAAACCAGAGCCTCCTCGCTAGGCGGCAACTCGCCGTCGAGATAGGGGGACAGCTTCTCGATGAGGTGGGCGGTCATGACGGGCTCCCGGCACGCCGACCGCTCGCACCCAGATAGGGCGCCACCAGCTCCCGCACCCGGTCGCGGGCCCGCGACAGCCGGCTCATCACGGTGCCCACCGGGATCTGGAGCGACTCGGCGATCTCCTGGTAGGAAAGCTCCTCGAAGACCCGCAGGGCGAAAACCGCCCGCTGCTCGACGGGGAGTCCCTCCAGGGCTCGGGCCAGAACCGCCTGCGCCTCCCTTTCCAGCACCCCCCCCAGCGGACCGACCCCCGGCGCAGGCGTGAGGTCGTGGCTCTCCGGCAGGCCGTCCTCGCGAGCCTCCGGGGAGCGCACGTGGTTGATGGCCAGGTTGGCGACGATGCGGCGAATCCAGGGACCGAAGGGACGCTGGGTGTCGAAGCTGCCCAGGGCCCGGTAGGCCTTGAGGAACGCGTCCTGAGCCAGGTCATCGGCCACATCGTGACGCCGAACGATTCGCAGAGCGGTTCCATAGACCTGGCGCTGGTACCGGCGCACCATCTCCTCGAAGGCAAAGGCGTTGCCTCGTTGCGCCTTTTCCAGGAGCTGCGCTTCGACGGGGTCGACTGGCCCAGTTCCCGGCTCGCCGGCCCTCACCGCGGCAACACCCCCAGAGAGAGGTCGTTCCACGGGAGATCCCTCCTCAAGACCCCAGCTATTCCCGATCCTCAGGGGTGAGCGACGCCCGCCCCCGCCGCCCCACCTACTCGAGGATGTTGATCACCACGCGCCGATTCTGGGCCCGTCCGGCCTTCGTCTTGTTGTCGGCCACCGGCTTGCCCTTGCCGTAGGAGATGACTTCCAGCCGGTTCAGCGCGATCCCGTGTTGGTCGTGCAGGTAGTTGCGAACCGCCTGCGCCCTCTCCTCGCCCAGCTTCTGGTTGTACTCGTCGGGACCCGAGGAATCGGTATGCCCCTCGATCTCGAAGAAGACGCCCCGATTCTCGGCCTTGAGCTCTGCAATCGCCTGATCGATGACCTGCTTGGCGTCGTCGCTCACCTCGGCCTTGTTGACCGAGAAGGTGACCTTGTCGTTGGAGAGGGTCACCGTGTAGATCAACTTACCCTTGGCTGCCCGCTCGGCCTCGGTGGCCTTGGTGAGGGCAGCCTGGGCCGACCCCTTGGCCTCCTGAATCCCGGTCTGCGCCTGTTGGTTCACCTCGTCGATCCGGACCTCGGAGCGCCGGACCCGTTCTTGGGTCTTTTCGACCTCGGTGGTCAGGGTATCGACCTTGGTGTTGATTTCCCCCACCTCGCGGGAGACGTACTTCTTGCTCGCACAGCCGCCGCCGGCCACAGCGAGAACGAGACACGGCAGGATGATGGATCTCACGGACAACCTCCAGTTCCCCCCGAACCCAAGCGGCCCGGGATCATGACCGCGGCACGTAGCCGCTCCTTGTCTTCACCACCACCCCCTGGCGGGTGCTGGTCACGGCGATGCTCCGAAAGCGGGGTGGCCCCGGGGGTGGGTCGTAGCCCAGCCGGTACTGGTGCTTGAGCTCAGCGACGATTCGCTGCGAGGCCTGCTTCAGTCCCGCGAAATCGCTCACCGTGAAGGCCGCCCCCCCCGACCAGAGCGCATAGCGCTTGAGGATCGCCATCCCGGCGACGGCCACCGCCGGCCGCTCCCGCCCGGTGAAGCGGGGAGACGCCGGATCGTCCAGGGGGGAGACCACCGAGACCGCGTAGATGGGGACGTCCAGGGCCCGGGATCGGGCGACCACGGCGCCGGGGTCTTGCTGGCTGGCGGTGTCGACCCCGTCGGTGATCACCACCACCGCCCGCCGCCCTTCCCCGTGACTGGCCAGGTCGGAGGCGGCCTTGTCCAGGGCGTCGTGGAGAGCGGTCGACCCAAACGGCTCCAGCTCCTCGAAACCCCGCTCGATCTTCTGGCGGTCCTTGGTGAAAGCCACAATGCCCCAGTACCTGTGGTCGAAGCCCGCCAGGGCCGCCTCGTCGTCGGGGGACAGACTGGCCAGCAGCTGAATGGCGGCCATGCGTGGGCTGGCCGATTTCAGGGCCCCGCTCATGCTGCCGCTGGCGTCCACCAGCAGCAGGATCCGGAGCCGCGACTCGGCACCCTGAGAGAACTGCTCCAGCTTCTGGGGCCGGCCGTCCTCGGTGATCCGGAACTCCCCCCGGCCGAGGTCGGTGACCGGCCGCCCCTTCTTGTCGAGAGCGGTGGCGGACAAGACCACCAACTCGCTCTTGGCAGAGAAGCGGGCGATCTGGGGGTGCGCTTCGTCTCCCCGGGCGAGCACCGCCGCTACCGCGGCGGCGGCGACAAGATGGGTTTGGATGGGTGCCAAGCCTGTGGATTATAGGCCCGACCCACCCCGAGGCGGGCGTGACCCGGCTCACTCGGTCACCATCCGGTCAGTCTTGGAGGGCCAGAAAGAAGTCGATGGCGGTGGCGGCCGCCGGGTTGGCGTCGGTGAACAGCACGGCCATCCGCTGGGCGTCGCCCTCGCCCCGGATCACCCGGATCACGCGGCCCATCACGCTCAGCGGGCGGTCCGCCCCGGGGAGCTCCATGGCCAGCGTCACCGCGGTGTCCAGGGCCACACTGCGGTGGGCTTCCAGGAGCACGGCATCGCGACAGATGTCCTTGATCTGGGCAGGAAAGGAATCGGCCCCGGAGCTCAGTCGAGCCGGGATGTCGACCGCATAGCGAGGGCTCCGGCGTCTCTCGTCTCCGCTCATAGGATCTTCACCACCACCAGCGTCACGTCGTCCGCCGGTGCCCCTTCCCCCAGGAAGCGACCCACGTCCTCGATGATCTCGCCCCCCAGTTGGGCCGCGCCCAGGTGGGCGTTCCGTTCCATCTGGGCTTGCAGCCGCTCGATGCCGTACTCCCCAGAGGCGCCCAGGGACTCGGTCAGGCCGTCGGTGTGGAAGACCAGCACATCGCCGGCGGCCAGCTCCACCACGACCTCCTCGTAGGCGGCCTCCTCGAACGCACCTAGCGGCAAGCCCGCCACCTTGACCGGCTCAACCCGCGCCGTCTGGGACCGGTAGTGAAGCGAGAAGGGGAGGCCGGAGTTGGCGACCGTCACCCGCCGGGCGGCGAAGTCGAAAAGAGCGTAGGTCAGGGTGCAGAAGAGCCCTTCGACACCGCGCCGGCGCAAAGTTCGATTGACGCGCGCCAGCAGGGCCGCCGGGTCGTGGCGGGCAAAGGCCCGGGCGCGCACGGTGCCGGAAGCAAAGGCGCCGTAGAGGGCAGCCGGCACCCCCTTTCCGGCCACGTCTCCCACCGCCAGCCCCAACCGTCCCTCCCCCAGCTCGTAGAAGTCATAGAGGTCCCCCCCCAGCTCCCGCGCCGGCAGGAAGTGGGCGGAGGCCTCCCAGCCGGGGCCGCGGGGGCACTCCTCGGGGAACAGGCCGTGCTGAACCCGGCGGGCGATCGACAGCTCCTGGTGCAGGCGCGCCTCACGCTTGAACAGCTCGTCGTAGAGCCGCGCGTTCTCGATCGCCACCGCCACCTGACTGGCGAGCGGGGTCAGGATCTTGAGGTGCTCGTCACTGAAGCGATCGAGCTCCGGCGACTCCAGATCGAACACCCCCACCAGGCGGTCCTGGTGGACCAGCGGCACCACCAGCTCGGAGCGAGTCTCCGGGATCAGGCGCAAATAGCGGGGGTCTTTGAGCACGTCGCCCACCAACACCGGCTCCCGGTTAAGGGCGGCCCAGCCGCACAGGCCCTCGCCCACCTTGATCCGGGTCTTCTCGCGGCTCGCGCCAAACGACACCGCTTTGCGCAGCACCAGCTCGCTCTTGGTCTGATCCAGGAGCAGGATTCCGAACACCTCGTAGTCGATCACCCGCTTCACGATCTCCGCCACCCGGTGCAGCAGGTCGTCCAGGTCGAGGATGGAAGCGGTCTCCTTGCCGATCTCGTAGAGGGTGGCCAGCAGGCCCGCGTACCACCGGGTCTCCCGGTACAGGGTGGCGTTGTCGATAGCCACCGCCAGGTGGCTGGCCAGAACCTGGAGCGCGGTGCGAGCCTCCTCGGTGAACGCCTCCACCGTCGGACCCTCGATGTTGAGGACGCCCACCAGACGATCCTGATGGATGAGCGGAATCGCCAGCTCCGCCACCACGCCCGGAAACAGAGCGACGTAGCGGGGGTCCCGGGACACGTCGGGGACGAACACCGGCTCTCGGAGCTGAGCGGCGGAGCCCACGATGCCCTCGCCCAGGCCCACCCGAAAGCGGGCCCCTGCGTCTAGCGAATACCCGGCCACGAAAGCGGGGGCCAGGCTGCCGTCGGGCTGGGGCAGGAAGATGTCGAGAATGTGGTAGTCCACAATTCGCCGGAGCTGCTGGGCGATGGCGGGCAGCAGCTTCTCGGGGTCGAGGACCGCGTTGATCTCGCCCACCAGGGGCAAAAGCTCGGCCAGCAGCTCCCCGGGCAAGGGCGGGCTAGTCGTCAGCTTGCTTCCCGAAGCCACGGAGAGCATCGTAGCACGGGGCTCCTGACGCTCGCCCCGGTGTACACTTCGGCCGATGAGCGAGCTCAAGCTGCCCCTGGAGATCGAGGACATCAAGGCCATCCTGCCCCACCGCTACCCCTTCTTGCTGGTGGATCGCATCGTGGAGCTGGAGGCCGACCGGCGGGTGGTGGGCATCAAGAACGTGGCCTCCGACGAACGGTACTTCATCGCCGGCCCCGGCGGCCGGCCGGTGCTGCCGGCATCGATCCTGACCGAGGCCATGGCCCAGGCCGGCGCCGTGCTCATCCTCACCAAACCCGAGAACCGGTCGCGCCTCATCTACTTCATGGGGATCGATCGCGTCCGCTACCGCCGCCCGGTCACCGCCGGCGACACGGTGCGACTGGAGGCACAGGTGCTCCGGCTTCGGGCCAAGATGGGGAGCCTCAAGGGAGTCGCGCGTGTCGATGGCCAAGTGGTGTGCGAGGGACAGATGACGTTCGCTCTCGGCGAGCGCCCCGCCCCGCTCTGAGCCCGGTGTCGGCCCAGCCTCGCCGTCCGCCCCGCGGGTCGCCGGGCGGGCGCCCGCTCCCGCAGGCCGCCGGCCGGCTCAAGGGGGCCCTCTCTTTGGCCCGCGCTCTCTCTAAGTTCGGCGTCTGCTCCCGAAGCGAAGCCGAACGCTGGATCGAGGCGGGCCGGGTCGGTGTGGATGGCCGCACCGTCCGCTTCCCGGCGCGACGCATCGATCCCCGCAGGAGCCGGGTCACCGTTGACGGGCGGCCGGTTTCCGACCAGACGGAGCGGGTGGTGATCGCCCTGAACAAGCCCACGGGTTACCTCACCGCCCGGCTGGATCCAGCGGGCCGGCCCACCGTCTACGACCTGCTGGGCGACCTGGGCCGATGGGTCTTCCCGGTGGGTCGCCTGGATCGGGACACCAGCGGCCTGCTTCTGTTCACCAACGACCACCGGCTGGGCCAGCGCCTAACCGACCCCGAACAGCACGTGCCCAAGACCTACCACGTCCAGGTGCAGGGCGTGCCCGACCCGGCGGCGCTGGCGGCCCTGCGGGAGGGCCTGCCTCTGGACTCCCAGACGGAAACCCGGCCGGCGCGGGTGCGGGTCCTGGGTCTCGCCCGGGGTGGCCGAGCCTGGCTGGAGCTGGTCCTGACCGAGGGCAAGAACCGCCAGGTGCGGCGCATGTGCGCCGCGGTGGGCCATGAGGTGCTGGCGCTCACCCGGGTGGCCATCGGCCGCCTGTCGCTAGGTGGGCTGGCCCTCGGCCGCTGGCGCCGCCTGGCCGAGCAGGAGCTTTCCCTGCTGGCGGCGGCCCGCGGAAAGCGCGTGATACCATCCCGCGAAGCCTCGCCAAGGAGACCGTGATGATGCTGACTGCCGGCCTGCTCGCCCTGCTTGCCGCCGCCCCCCGCCCCGCCACCCCCCGCCCCGCCACTCCCGATGCCGAGATCCAGGCCGCGGCCGACGCCCTGACCCCCGCCCTGGTGGCGGTGCGGCGCGACCTACACATGAACCCCGAACTGGGGAATCGTGAGGTGCGAACCGGGAACCTGGTGGCGCAGCGGCTCCGGGCGCTGGGGCTCGAGGTGCGGCATCCGGTAGCCAGGACCGGCGTGGTCGGCATCCTGCGCGGCGGCCGGCCGGGAGCCGTGGTTGCGCTGCGGGCGGACCTCGATGCCCTTCCCATCCAGGAGAAGAACCAGCTTCCCTATCAGAGCCAGAACCCCGGCGTGAAGCATGCGTGTGGCCACGACGCCCACACCGCCATGGTCCTGGGAGCGGCCGAGATCCTGGCCAAGCTCCGGGACCGCCTCCCCGGTGTCGTGGTCTTCCTCTTCCAGCCAGCGGAAGAGGGGCCGCCGGAGGGGGAGGACGGCGGCGCTCAACTCATGATCCAGGAGGGCGTTCTCGACAGTCCCAAGGTGGATGCCATCTTCGGCCTGCACGTCGACCCCGCCCTCGAGGTCGGCAGCGTGGGCTGGGCCGTTGGTCCCATCTTCGCGGCCGCCGACACCTTCGCCATCGAAGTCGCCGGCCAGCGCACCCACGGCGCCTATCCGCACCTGGGTCTTGACCCCATCCCGGTGGCCGCCGAGCTGGTCCAGTCCCTGCAGCTCATCGTGTCGCGGGAGACCGACGCCCAGAACCCCAAGGTCCTCACCATCGGCTCCATCCACGGCGGCAACCGCCACAACATCCTGGCCGACCAGGTCCGGCTGGAGGGTACCCTGCGTACGTTAGACGAGGCCGCCCGCCGGCGCATCAAGGCCGCCATGCAGCGGACGGTGGACGGGGTGGCGGCCGCCCACGGGACCCGGGCTTCCTTGAGCTTCCGGGGCGAAGGCAACCCGGCCACCCTGAACGACGAGGCCCTGACCCGCGCCTCGCTGGACACCCTGGTCCGCGTCTACGGCCGGGAGCGCACCTTGGAGGTCAGGCCGCAGATGGGCGCCGAGGACTTCTCGGCCTTCGCCAACCGAGTGCCCGGCCTCTACATCAAGGTGGGCGTCAGGAATGAAGCGCGAGGCCTCACCGCCAACATCCACACCGAGGACTTCGACCTGGACGAGGCCGCGCTTCCCTTGGGCGCGCGCGCCATGACCACCCTGGCCTGGGACTTCCTGGTCCGGGCCAGTTCCGCGGAGGCGGGGCGGCCCCAGAAGACACGACCGACTCCGAGCTCGAAGCCGGCCAGTTCTCGTTAGGCGGACAGGGGAGCTTCCGTCCCTGGCGGCCGGAACTCCTGGTCCTTGTACTGAAGCTGGTAGAGCTTGAAGTAGAGCCCCCGTTCCGCCAGCAGCGCCTGATGGGTGCCCCGCTCCCGGATCCTTCCCTTGTGAAGGACGAGGATTTCGTCCACGTCCTGGATGGTCGACAGCCGGTGGGCGATCACGATGGCGGTGCGCCCGGCGAGCAGCACCTTCAAGGCCGCCTGGATCAGCTGCTCGGTCTCGGTATCCACCGAAGAGGTGGCCTCGTCCAGAACCAGGATGCGAGGATCGTGGGCGAGGGCTCGCGCGAACGAAAGCAGTTGCTTCTGGCCCACCGACAGGGAGGCCCCCCGTTCCCTGACCTCGGTGTCGTAGCCCTCCGGCAGGGCCTCGATGAAGCGATGGGCATGAACCGCCCGCGCCGCCGCTTCCGCCTTCTCCCGGGAGACCGCCGAACCCAAGCGAATGTTCGAGGCTATGGTGCCCGAGAACAGGTGGACGTCCTGCAGCACCAGGGCCAGCGACGAGCGCAATTGCCGGGGATCCAGGTCCCGGATGTCCACCCCGTCAAGGGTTATGCGTCCCTGGGTCGCTTCATAGAAGCGGGCCAGCAGGCTGGTCACGGTGGTCTTGCCGGCCCCGGTCGCCCCCACCAGGGCCAGGCTTCGGCCCGACTCCACCGCGAAGCTCAGGTCCCTGAGCACCCACTCCTGGTCGCGGTAGGCGAACGACACGCCCTCGAAGCTCACCCGGCCCCGGACCTGCGGCAGCCGTACCGGGTCGGGTCGTCCCACCACCAGGGGCGAGGTGTCCAGCAGCTGGAAGATGCGCTCCGAGGACGCCAGGGCCGCCTGCGCGATGTTGAACTTCTCGGAGAGGTCCGAGATCGGCCGCCAGAACCGCTCCGAGTACTGGACGAAGGCCACCAACACCCCCAAAGTCAAGGTCCCCGCCACCACCTTGGCGCCGCCGTAAAGCAGGATCAAGGCGATGGCCACTGCGGCCAAGAGGTCGATGGCGGGATAGAAGACGGCGTAGTAGAAGATGGCCTTGACGTTGGCGTCGGCGTGCTTGCGGTTGATCTCGGCGAAAGCGGTGAGGTTTCGTTCCTCGCGCCGGAACAACTGCACCACCATCATGCCGCTCAGGCTCTCCTGCAAGAAGGCATTGATCCGCGCCACCCACCTCCGGGTTTCCCGGAAGGACTCCCGAGCCCCCCGGCGAAACCAATTGGTGACCACGAAGAACAAGGGGATCACCGCAAAGGTGACGAGCGCCAAACGCCAGTTCATGGCCAGCATCACGCCCATGATGCCGCACAGCGTGAACAGGTCCCCGAACACGGTGACCACCCCGGAGGTGAACAGCTCGTTCACCGCGTCCACGTCGCTTACCACCCGGGTCATCAGCCGCCCCACCGGGTTGCGATCGAAGTAGGCCAGATGCAGCCGCTGCAAGTGGGCGAAGATCTCCCGGCGCAGATCGAAGACGATCCGCTGTCCCGTCATTTGCAGCAGGTAGACCTGTCCGTAACGCACCGCGAAAGCGGCCATCAGGGCCAGCAGCCACAGAGTGGCCACCGCCAGAAGACCGGCGCCGTCGCCGCGGGCGATGTGGCGATCGATGGCGATCTTGGTGAGATAGGGTCCAACCAGATCCAGCCCCGCCATGCCCAGGATCAGCAGGAAGGACGCCGCCACCGAGCCCCGGTAGGGCCCCAGGTAGCGCAGCAGGCGCAGCAACAGCCTCCAGTCGTGGCTCTTGCCCAGCGGGTCTTCCTCGTGGAAGCCGCTCACGCCGTCTTCTCCATCTCCTCCTCGAGCTGCTGGCGCCGGTGCAGGTCGGCGTAGAATCCACCTAGCGCTAACAGTTCCTGGTGGTTGCCGCGCTCTACGATCCGGCCCTCCCGCAGCACCACGATCAAGTCGGCTTCCCGCACCGTGGAGACCCGGTGCGACACCAGGAAGGTGGTGCGATTCCGCATCACCTGGCGGAGGCCGGAGAGGATTCCCTCCTCGGTCTCGGTGTCCACGGCGGACAGGGCGTCGTCCAGGATCAGGATACGGGGGTCGCCGGCCAGCGCGCGCGCCAGCGCCGCCCGTTGCTTCTGGCCCCCGGAGAGCGTGATGCCCCGCTCCCCGACGAAGGTCTCGTAGCCTTGCGGAAAGGCGGCAATGTCCCCCGCCAACTGAGCCACCTGCGCCGCCCATTCCACGCGTGAGGCGCCGTCTCCCGGCAAGCCGAAAGCCAGGTTCTCCCGGACGCTGGCCGAGAACAGAAAGGTCTCCTGGGGCACCAGGCCGACGGCGGCGCGCAGCTCGCCGAGCGGGATCCGGCGCACGTCCCGCCCATCGACGAACACGGTCCCCGGGGGAGCCTGGTAGAGCCGGGGCAGCAGGCTCACCAGCGTGCTCTTGCCGCAGCCGGTCGGCCCCACGATGGCCACCGTGCTGCCGGCGGGGACCGAGAGGTCGATGTCGCGCAGCACGGGTTCGCCCCCGTAGCCGAAGCTCAAACGGCGGAACTCCACGGCGCCCTGGAGGGGCGGGCCGGGCTCCGTCTCCTGGTCCTTGATCTCCGGAACCGTGTCCAGGATCTGGTCGAGCCGGCCCATGGAGGCCTCGCCCCGCTCGAAGATGTTCACCACCCAGCCCAGAGCGATGGTGGGCCAGTGCAGCATGGCCAGGTAGGCGGCGAAGGCGACGAACTCGCCCAGGCTGATGCTGCCGGCGATCGCCATGCGGCCCCCCACCAGAACCACCATCACCGCGCCTAACCCAGTCAGCAACTGGACCGCGGGAAACAGGCTCCCGTACATCCGAATCAGGCTCCGGTTGCCCTCCAGGTATTGCCGGCCCTCGGCCTCGAAGCGCGCCAGCTCTTGCGGCTCTTGCACGTAGGCCCGCACCACCCGGATCCCGGCCAGGCTCTCTTGCACCACCGCGGTCAGGCTCGCCAGCTGGGCCTGCACCGCCTCGAAGCGGTCGTGGATGCGGCGGCCGAAGTACCTCACCAGCCAGGAGACGAAGACCAGCGGCACCACAGCCAGGCCCAGCAGCCGGGGGCTGATGGCGAGCATCAGGGCCAGCGCCCCCACCGAGGTGGCCAGGGTGTTGGCGGTGTACATGATCCCCGGTCCCAGCACCAAACGCACCGCCGACATGTCGCTGTTGGCGCGGCTCATCAGGTCGCCGATGCGGTGATCCCGGAAGTAGGAGGCTGGCAGCCTCGTCAGGTGCCGAAACAGGTCGTTCCGAAGCTCGTACTCGATCTCCCGACTCATCCCGATCAGCACCATGCGCATCAGGTAGCGAAACACCCCCTCCACCAGGGCCAGACCCACCACCAGCCCCGCGTAGAGCCCGAGCTTCCTTTGCGTCACCCTGAGGGTGAGGTCGTCGACGGCCAGCCGGAGCACCCAGGGGGTAGCCACCGAGAGCAGGGTGGTGAGCAGCAGGCAGACCAGCCCCCCGGCCAGGTGGTGTCGATGAGCCCGCAGGTAGGGGAGCAGCCGGCGCAGGTGGGGCATCAGTCCGGGGTCCGGTCCGCGCCTATCGGAAGATTCACGCCCGGGAGCGCCGCGCCGGGCGTTTGGCGTGGGCCAGCCGTGCCCTCTCCTCTTTGCGCTGGGCGTCGGCTTCCCGGCTCGCCCGAACCAGGTGGGACAGGTTTTCCTTCTCCCAGGCCAGGGCCTGCTTGTGCCAAGGGTAGCGGGCCTCGGCGGCGCGGAAGGCGCGGGAGTGATAGACCGTGCGGCCGGCGCGATCCGGCACGCCGCCCAAGTGATGGTGCAGCATCTCGTGGTAGACGACGCTCTCCAAGAAGTAGAGAGGCACCTCGCGCCGATCCAGGACCGGGTGGATGCGGATCAGGTCCAGGACCGGGTCGTAGCTCCCGAAGGTGAGTCCTCCCCGTCGGGCCCGGCCGCTGCCCCGCCCCCAGGTCAGCGGAACCTCGAGTCCACCTCCGAAGAAACGGTGGTTCAGGCTCTCGAACACGCGGGCCAGGTCGTAGCAGCTTCCCCGGGTGAGCAGCGGAGGCAGTCGCCGTTCCGTCTTGCGCACGCGGTGGAGGTTCTCGTTCATGAACCGTCGCACCTGGGCCTCGGCTCGTCCCGGCTTTCGGCGCAAACCCCGGGCCACCGCCGCTACCACCGCCAGCGGGGCGTGCAGGAACATGCGGTGCAGCCGGAGCTGCACCGCGCCCTCGCTGCGGCGGAACGACAGAAGCACCGAACGATTGTCGGTGAGGGCCAGCTGCACCGGCCTGGCCGCCTCCCGCGCGAGCGCCTGTTGGAGCCGCGGCCCGTCCCATAGCGGGGCATCGCCGAAGGGGAGGCTCAACTGCTCTTGCCGCGAACCAAGCGAGGGCGCCATGGGCATTCCAGGGCTCCCAGCATGGCCCAGCGCCCCGGGGGCCGTCAAGCCACGGCCACCCTTTGCCGCCGCTCCGCAAGGGGCCTAGCTCGAGGAGGGCAACGGCACGTAGTACTGGGTGCCTCGGCTCATCTGACGAATCTGCTTGATCAGATCGTCCAGCTCCGAACTGTGCTTGACGAAATCGACCTCGGCGGTGTTCACCACCAGAAGCGGGGTCGCCGAGTAGTGAAAGAAGTAATGGTTATACGCACGATTCACCTCGGCCAGGTACTCCTCGGACAGCCGCGCCTCTTCCGGCCGCCCGCGCTGGCGGATCCGCTTCATCAAGACCTCGGTGGGGGCCTGCAAGTAGACCACCAGGTCCGGCTTGGGCAGGGCCTCGGCCAGGAGCGAGTAGAGCTTCTCGAAGATCAGAAGCTCGGAATCCTCCAGGTTGAGGTAGGCGAACAGCCGGCACT
>DATECU010000303.1:0-29553 GCA_035286745.1 Vicinamibacteria bacterium
AGCTCGGAACCCGGCGTGTCCTACGTGAGGGATGCCGTCTTCGGCGAGCCGGTCTCGGGCTTTCATCTGGTTGACGGGCGGGCATCTTACGGCTTGGGGCTCCAGTTCTTCCTGTTCGGCTACCCCCTGCATTTCGACTGGAGCAAGCTCACCGATCTCAAGGTGACGGCGTCCCGCCGCTTGGACTTCTGGATCGGCTTTGACTTCTGAGGCTTGACGCTTCTCTCGATCTTGTGCTAGCGTCGGATGTTTCGGCGGGTCCGCCGAGGGAGGCTAGGGTCGTGTACGCAATCATCAAGACCGGCGGAAAGCAGTACCGGGTCGAGCGGGGAGACACCATTTACGTGGAGCGGCTCGCCGCCCCGGCGGGCGAGCAGGTGTCGATCAGCGATGTGCTGCTGGTCGGCGGTGAGGGCTCTTTGAAAGTGGGGGCGCCCCTGGTGGCCGACGCGGCGGTGGTGGGCACCATCTTGGAGCAAGGCCGGGACAAGAAGATCCGGGTCTTCAAGTACAAGCACCGCAAGCACTACCGGCGGACCCGAGGGCATCGGCAGTCGTACACGGCCCTCCGCATCGACGCCATCCAACTCCAGGGCGATCGGCACTAGGCTCCCGAGCGGCGCTTTCGCCGCTCCCACGGCACAATCGAGGTTCCATGGCGCACAAGAAGGGTCAGGGTTCCAGCCGCAACGGGCGGGACAGCAATTCGCAGCGGCTGGGTGTGAAGCGGTTCGGAGGCGAGCTGGTGCGGGGCGGTTCCATCCTGGTGCGGCAACACGGCACCAAGTGGAAGCCAGGGAAGAACGTGGGTCTGGCCAAGGACCATAGCCTCTTCGCCCTGTCCGACGGTCATGTCCGCTTCGAAGACCATGGCTCGCGCGGCCTGCGCGTGAGTGTGGTCCCCGCCGCGAGTTGAGCCTGCTCTAGCCGCCCTGTTTGGGCGGTGGCCCATGTTCGTCGATCGGGTCAAGATCCTGGTGAAGGGCGGTGACGGCGGGCGCGGCTGCGTCAGCTTCCGCCGGGAACCCTACGTCCCCAAAGGTGGCCCCGACGGCGGCAACGGAGGGCCGGGCGGAGACGTGGTGATGGTCGCGGTCTCGCACCAGAACACCTTGCTACCCCTTCGCTACCACACGGAGTTCCGCGCCGAGCGCGGTGGGCACGGCGGCCCCGGCCAGCGCACCGGCGCCAGTGGCGAGGACCTCTTGGTTTCGGTGCCGCCGGGGACGCAGGCTCTCGAAGAGGTGAGCGGCGAGGTCGTGGGCGAGGTCCTGGGCGAGGTCCTGCGAGTGGGCGATCGCCTCCGCCTGGCGCGGGGGGGTCGCGGGGGACGGGGCAACCACTCCTACCTCTCCAACCGCAACCGCGCACCCGAAACCGCCCAGCCCGGCGAACCGGGGCAGGAGCGCTGGCTCCGCCTGGATCTCAGGCTGATCGCCGACGTGGGGCTGCTGGGCGCACCAAACGCAGGCAAGTCGACGCTGCTGGCCAGTCTTTCCTCGGCCCGGCCCAAGATAGCCGACTACCCCTTCACCACCCTGTCGCCGGTTCTGGGCGTGGTGGAGTCCGACCAGACCACCTACGTGGCGGCGGACATCCCGGGGATCCTGGAGGGCGCGCACCAGGGAGTGGGGCTGGGCCTTCAGTTCCTGCGCCACGTCGAGCGCACCCGAGTGCTGCTCCACGTGGTGGACGCCTCGGGCCTGGACGGTGGCGATCCGGTCGAGGCCCTGCGGGCGGTCCGCCAAGAGGTGCTCCTCTGGAATCCGGCGCTGCTCAAGAGGCCCCAGCTGGTAGCCGCCACCAAACGCGACGTGGTGGGCGAGCCGGATCCTCTCCCCGGACTGGAGCGGGAGGCGGCGCGGCTCGGGGTGCAGGTGGTGCCGGTCTCGGCGGTGACCGGAGCCGGCCTGCTGGTGCTGAAGCGAGCCCTGGGGGCCCTGCTTCTGAGGGTGGAGCCGGAGGCGGCGGCCGCCCCGCTGTCATGAAGCGCGTCGGCATCATGGGCGGGACCTTCGACCCCATTCACCTGGGTCATCTGCGGGCAGCCGAAAGCGCACGCGAGGAACTGGGTCTGCAAGAGGTGGTGTTCGTCCCCGCCGGCGTGCCTCCGCATCGACAGCCGCCGCTGGCCTCCGCCCTCGACCGCTTCACCATGGCGTGCCTGGCCACCGCCGGTCATCCCGATTTCCGAACCTCTGCCTGCGAGCTGGAGCGGCCGGGCCCCAGCTACACGGTGGATACGGTAGCGGCGTTTCGGGAAGCCTGGCCGGAGGTCGAGCTGGTGCTGCTGGTGGGCAGCGACACCCTTCCCGAGCTCGCCGGTTGGCGGGAGTACGACCGCCTGCTCACGTTATGCACGCTGGGAGTGGTGGCACGGCCGGCGCCGGACCGTGCGGTCGCCCCCATGGCCCCCTCGGGGGAGGCTCGGGTGACCACCGCCGGGCTGCCCATCTCCGGCACCAACGTCCGGGAGCGAATCGCCGCCGGCCGCAGCGTGCGCTACCTGGTGCCCGACGGCGTGGCCGAGTACATTGCCAAAAGAGGGCTCTATCGGTGAAAGCGCAAAAAGCGGTGGAGAAGGCGGCCCAGGCGGCTCTTTCCAAGAAGGCGAGCGATGTGGTGCTGCTCGACCTCCGCAGGAGCACCGACTTCACGGACTTCTTCGTCCTGGCCTCCGGATCCAGCCAGCGGCAGCTGGTGGCCATCGCCGATGCCGTCATCGAAACCCTGCGCGGCGCCGGGCTCAGGCCCAATCACATCGAGGGCTACCCGCGGCAGGAGTGGATCCTGCTCGACTACGCGAGCTTCGTGGTCCACGTCTTCACGCCCCCCTCCCGGCGGTTTTATGACCTGGAGCGGCTGTGGGGCGGGGCCACCCGCATCGAAGTGGCCGGATGAGCGCCCTCGGTGCCGACGTGCTGGCTGGCGTGGTGGCGGTCTCGCCCGCCATGCGCGAGCTGCTCGCTTTGGCGGGCAAGGTGGCGGATGCCAGAAGCCCGGTCTTGGTCCAGGGCGAGAGCGGTTCCGGGAAGGACCTCCTGGCCCACATCGTCCACTACCAGAGCCTTCGGCGGAACGGTCCCTTCATCAAGATCCACTGTCCCTCGATCCCCGAGGATCTCCTGGAATCGGAGCTCTTCGGCCATGACGCCGGGGCCTTCACCGACGCCCGGCACGCGAAGGCCGGGAAGATCGAGTTGGCCGCCGGGGGCACCCTCTTCTTCGACCAGATCGAGGACTTGAGCCTGGCCCTGCAGGCCAAGCTGCTGCGGGTGGTGGAAGAGAAGCGCTTCGAGCGGTTGGGTGGGACCCGGACCTTGGAGGTCGACGTTCGTTTCGTGGCGGCGTCGACGGCGGACCTGCGGCGCTCGGTGGTGGCGGGGGCTTTCCGGGAGGACCTCTTCCATCGGCTGGCGGTGCTGCCCCTCGAGATCCCGCCACTCAGGAGCCGGCGGGAGGACATCTTGCCCCTGGCCGAGCTGTTTCTGGCCCGAGAACGGGAACGCAAGGCGGCCCCGGGCAAGGCCCTGGCCCCCGAGACCAGGGAGGCCCTCAAGGGCTACCACTGGCCCGGCAACGTTCGGGAGCTGCGGGCGGTGGTGGAGCGGGCGTCGCTTCACGCCGGCAGCGAGATCATCGGCGCCTCGGCCCTCCCGCCCCACATCCTGGAGCAACCGCAGACGCTTTGGGCGGGTCGCGACCGACGCCCCTCGCTGCGCGAGGTGGAGCAGACCTATATTCGCTATGTACTGGAACAGGTGAACGGAAACCAGACCCGCGCGGCGCTGGTCCTGGGGATCAGCCGCAAGGCCCTGTGGGAGAAACGACGGCGGTACGGCATCCCCTGAGGGGTAGCCCGACGCCAGGACGGAAGGAGACTTCGCGACCAATGGACCAGAAGCGACTCAAGGCCTACCGGGAGAAGCTGACCCAAAAGAAGCAGGAGATCCTGGAGGTCTACAACAAGAACAAGGCCTATGGCAAGGAGGCCGACGAGGAGGGGGCGCAGGACGTCGCCGACAAGGCCTCCAGTTCCTATGCCAAGGAGTTCCTCTTCAGCCTCTCCAACACCGAGAGGGTGATCCTGCAGCTGGTGGACGAGGCCCTCCACCGCATCGAGGGCCCCAGCTTCGGCTACTGCGTGGCCTGCGAGGGGGAGATGGAGAAGAAGCGGCTGGAGGCGGTCCCCTGGGCCAGGCACTGCATCTCCTGTCAGGAGAAGCAGGAACAGGGTCTGCTGTGACGGCCGCCCCGGCGGGGCCGCTGCCGTGAAGACCACGGCTGCCGGCCTGGCGTGGGTTCTGGTGGATCCGCTGCTGGCCGTGGTCTTCCCTTCGCATTGCCCCGCTTGCGGAGGCGGGGTGGCTCACCCCTCTCGGGGGCCGCTGTGTGACGCCTGCTGGCAGCTCTTGCCCCGGCACGGCGGTCCGCGCTGCCCCTGCGGCGTGTCGCTCCCGCCCCGGGCCCCCGGTCGGTGCGGTCGCTGTCGTCGAGGCCTCTCTCCCTTCGAGGCGGGCGCCAGCCTGGGACCCTACGACGGCGTGCTGAGGACGCTGCTGCACGAGCTCAAGTACCACGGCCGGCGCAAGGTCGCGGCGCGGCTGGCCGAGGCGCTTCTGACCCTGCCCGGGGTGGCCAGCGTGGTCGAACCCGGGGTGGTCCTGGTCCCGGTTCCCCTGCACCCCAGGCGGCGACGGGAGCGAGGCTACAACCAGTCGGAGCTTCTGGCGCAGGAACTGGCGAAGCGTGCCGGGCTGGAAGTGGCGGCTCCGGCCCTGGTGCGGCGCAAGGACACCGCCCCCCAGACGGGACTCCGGGCGGCCAGCCGCAGGGCCAACGTGGCGGGGGCATTCGCGGTAAGAAAGCGAGCCCGAATCGTGGGGCGCACGGTGGTGCTGGTGGACGACGTCTGCACCACTGGAGCCACCGCTCGGGCCTGCGCTCACGCGCTCAGGGAAGCTGGTGTCCGGGGCGTGCGTCTGCTGACAGCGGCCCATGTGGCCTGAACGGGAGGTGCTCTTTGCGCGTCTTGGTGCCCGCCGCTCTGTTCACCGTGATGGCCTCCAGTGCCGGGGCTTTCGGGCCGGCCGCTCACCAGGCGGTGACCCGGGCGGCCATCGAGACCCTGCCCAAGGGCCTGAAGCCGTTCTACAAGGCCCATCGGCTGGAGATCCCCTCGCTTTCGTTAGACGCGGAATGGGCCGAGGAAGGGCCGGAGCGCCGGTTCCCGGTGGATCGGCTGCTCGGCTTTCCCTTCACCGACCTGCCGCGGAGCGAGAGCGCGACCAAGGCGCGGCACGGGGAGGCCCTGGGCCCGGCCCGCCTACCCTGGCTGATCCAGGAAGGCCACCAGCGTTTGGTGGCCGCTTTTCAGGCCCGGGACAAACAGAAGATCCTGGCCGAATCCGACACCCTGGCCGGGCTGGTCGCCGACCTCCGGAACCCCCTGGCCCTGTCGGACAACGCCGACGGGCAGAAGACCGGCCAGCACGGTCTCTTCGTGCGCTTCTGCGGCCGCTTGCCCGAGGTCATGGGAGCGCGCCTGAAGCTGGAGCCGGACGCCGCCCGCTTCCTCGACGATCCCAAGGAGTACGTCTTCTCGATCGTGAACGGAACCTACGTCTGGCTCGACAACCTGCTCTACGAGGAGGATCTGGCGCGGCGCGGCCAGAGCGGCTATGGCGAGCGGTACTACGAGGCCTTGGAGCTGCGCAGCGGCCGCCTGCTCCGACAGTTGTTGTCCAGCGCTGCGCAAGACGCAGGCAGCTATTGGTACACCGCTTGGACCCAGGCCGGCCGGCCGCCGCTCCCCTAACCCCCTGGTGTTTCGTAGTTTGACCCGTCCGCCGGCAGCCACTATCATCGTTGACCTGCCCTGAAACCCGCAAGAACCGGGGCGCCTCTCAGGAAGAAGGACCCTTGACCAGGGCTGTGATGTCGCCCCCCGATGCCGAGCTGATCGATCGGTGTCTGCGGGAAGACGGCGGCGCCTGGGAGGTCTTGGTCGCCCGCTATCGCCGCAAGGTCTTTCACGTCGCCTACAAGTTCACGGGCAAGCACGACCGTGCCGAGGACCTCTCGCAGGAGATCTTCCTCAAGGTGTTTCGGAGTCTCGACAAGTTCCATCGGGACGCCGATTTCTCGACCTGGCTTTCCAGCGTGGCCAGGAACTACTGCATCGACAACTACCGAGCCAAGAAGCGGGAGCGGGAGGTGTTGGTGGACGACCTGGTCGCCTTCGACCAGGCGCCGGCCTCCATGGGGAATCCCCAGCGCACGCTGGAGGATCGTGACCGCCGGAGCCTGCTTCGCCGCGGCCTCGACATGCTCCCCGACAAGCTGCGAGAGGCGGTGATCCTGCGGGACCTGCACCAACTGAGCTACCAGGAGATCGCCGAGCGGCTGACGCTCCCCGAAGGAACCGTGAAAAGCCGGATCAATCGCGGCCGAGAGGAGCTCTCGCGGCTGCTGCTCAGGGCCCTGCAACCCCCACGGGGGGGTGGTTCGCGTAACGGAGCCAGACTTTCGACCGGAAGGTGACCATGCAAATCACGGTGGAGGAGAGGGAGGACGTTCACATCGTTCGCGTCAAAGAGGCGAAGCTCACCTACCCCAACCTGGCGGCCTTCCTGACCGAGGTGCGGCAGCTGGTTGAGGGGGGAGCCTCGAAGCTCCTGATCGACCTGGCGGCGGTGACCTATGTGGACAGCGCCTCCATCGGCTGCCTGATGGACATCAGGCGTCTGACCGAGGACAAGGGCGGGGTCTTGAAGCTGTCCGGCCTGCAGCCTCGGGTCGAAACCATGATCTCCATGACCGGAGTCAACCGGATCATCGACATCCATCGGGAAGAGAAGGCGGCGCTGGCCGCCTTCGCCGATCCCCGGCAGGGGAAGAACCATGCGTAAGGCGCGCCTGAGCACCGGTTTCGAGCTGCCGCTGGACGGGGACCTGCTGGGCCTGGTGGAAGCCCTCTACAAGGAGGTGACGCTCCGGAACGCGCTTCGCGTCTCCTTCGAGGATATGATGAGGGAGATCAAGGGTCTGGTGGAGCAGATGTCCGAGGAGGAGAGGGTGCGCTATCTGGTGGAGAGCCTGTTCCTCAACTCGGTGACCTACGAGAACGAGATGCTGGATGCCTACATGCGCAAGCTCACCTCGAGCAAGAAACGGGGCCGGGGCCGCGCGGCCGGAGGAGCAGCATGAAGATGATGGGGGCGGGCGCACTGGTCTTGCTGTCCACCGCCGTGCTGGCCGGAGGGCCTTCCCCCGCCCCGCCAGCCCAAGGTCCCCGCATCACTGTTGAGCCTCAGAGCTTCGACTTCGGTCAGGCGTTGCAGAACAAGACCCTCACCAAGGAGTTCACGATCAAGAACTTCGGCTCCGCCGACCTGCTGATCGAGCGGGTCACCACCACCTGTGGCTGCACCACGGCCCCCCTGGAGGAGAAGAACAAGGTGATCAAGCCCGGTGCTTCCACACCGCTTCGGGTCTCGCTCCAGACCCGCGAGGTGACCGGCCTGATGAGCCGCAGCGTGCTCATCAAGAGCAACGACCCCGACAAGGGCTTCTACGAGATCAAGATCCAGGCCACGGTCGTGGCCGAGGCCGCCAACCGGTAGCGGGGCGGGATCTCGGGCTTCCGGGGGTCTACGAGGGCTCGGGGAGCAGGCTGAGGACCGGCGGGTGGTCCAAGACCGGCAACTGCGGGTGGGCCACCAGGGCCCACGCGTCGGCACTGGCCAGTAGCTTCTGGACCAGGGCGGCGTGCAACGCGTGGCCCGCCTTGGAGGCCTGAACGTGGCCCGCCAGGGGATAGCCCAAGAGAGCTAGATCGCCCACCGCGTCCAGCACCTTATGCCGCGCGAACTCGTCCTCGAAGCGCAGCTTGTTGTTGAGAACGCCGGTCTCACCAATCACCACCGCGTTCTCCAGGCTGCCCCCCAGGGCCAAGCCGTTGCGGCGAAGCTGCTCCACCTCGCGCAGGAAGCCGAAGGTCCGGGCCGGAGCAATCGACTCGGCGAAGGTCTCGCTGGTCACCCGAAACGACACCGCCTGGTGTCGCAGCAGATGGTGGTCGAAGCCGATGGTGTAACTCACCTGGAAATGGTCGGCGGGGGTGATCCGAATCGACTTGCCTCCCCGCACCACCTCCACCGGCCGCGTCACCTTGAGATAGCGGCGGGGTGCCGGCAAGGGCTTGAGCCCGGCTTCGTGAATCAGGATCACGAAGGGCGCGGCGCTGCCATCGAGGATCGGGATCTCCGGCCCGTCCACCTCGATCAGGGCATCGTCGACGCCCAGGGCATACAGGGCGGAGAGTAAGTGCTCCACGGTCTCGACCCCCACCCCGTCCCGACTGAGGGTGGTCGCGTGATCGAGGCGAGCCACGTACTCCAGGCTGGCGGGAATCTCGACCCCCACGTCGGTGCGACGAAAGCGGAGGCCGTGCTCGGCCGGGGCGGGCTTGAGCACCAAGCGAACCGGCCTGGCTGAGTGGAGGCCTATCCCGGTGCAGCCCACGGCGCGCTTGAGTGTCCTGCGGTAAGCCATGGTGATCCCGGGGAAGGGGCAGCAAGCCACGTGCCATCGGCTTGCTCTGCTAAGCTATTGATAGGATGGACTCTCGATCAACTCCGCGGCTGCGGCACCACAGGCCCGGCAGCCACCCTGTGGCGAGAGAGCCACGCCTCACGGCCTGACCTAAAAGCCCAGTCCTCCTGAGACACCCGCCCCCGCCGCGCCGGAATCCAGGACCTCGCGGATCTCGGAAACCGCCCGGCGCAGCTCGTCGTCCGTCGTGTAGTAGTGCGGGGAAACCCGGATCCCGGCGCCGGGGCGAAAGTCGACCAGGATCTCGCGGCGCACCAGCTCTCGGGTCACCGCCTCTCCGGCGGGCACATCGAAGACCACCGTGCCGCCCCGTTCATGGGGGTGGCGCGGGCTCTTCAGCGGGAGCCCGGCGCTCTCGCCCAACTCCAAGAGCAGCCCGGTCTGCCGGAGCGACTTCTCGCGGATGGCGGCGACCCCTATCGCGTTGGCGATGGCGTAGCCGGCGCGGGCGGCGCAAAGGGCCGGCACCGCGGGGGTGCCGTGGAGGAAGCGCGCGATCCCGTTTGCATAGCGAATTGGCCCGGGCTCGAAGGCGAACGGCCGCTCATGCGCCATCCAGCCGGTGAGCCGGGGTTCGAGCACGCCGTGCAGCCGCGGGGCCACGTACAGGTAACCGGCTCCGGGCCCGCCGCAGAGCCACTTCACCGACCCTCCGGTGGCGAAATCCACATCCCAGGCGGTGACGTCGACCGGCACCGTGCCGGCGGACTGGTAGAGGTCGGCCACCACCAGGGCCCCCACCTGGTGGGCTCGCTGGACGATGGCGGGCAGGTCCTGAATCCGGCTGCTCCGAAACAGCACATGGGAGACCGGAACCAGCAACGTCTCCTCGTCGATCGCCGCAAGCAGCCTCTCCAAGGGGACCCCGATGCCGTCGTCGCCGGCGAGCCGCACCACCCGGGCCCCCAGCGCCTGATGGGCCTCGTGAACGTAGAGGACCGAGGGGAAATCCGCGGCCTCACAGACGATTTTGTTGCGCCGACCCGAGAAGGCGAAGCAGGACAAGATGAGGGCCTGGCACAGGGAGACGTTCGGGTGCATGACCACCGAGCCGGGTGGGGCGCCGATCAGGCGCCCCACCTCGTCACCCACGGTGAGCGGCAGTTCCCACCAGCCCTCGGCCCAGGCCCGCACCCCCCGCTCGCGCCAGCTGGTCGCGTAGGCGGCAAGGCCGTCGGCCGCGCCTCGGGGCATCGCGCCCAACGAATGGCTCACCAGGTAGGTGGTGGTCTCCAGACTCGGGAACTCGCGGCGCCAGGCCAACAGCGGATCGCTCATGCCGCGCCTCCCGGGGCCGGACGCGGGGCCCGGCGCCGGCCCACAGGCTGGGGTTGGCCCGGACTCAGCGCTTGCCTGAGGTACCAGCCGGTGGCGCTGCGCCTGCGCTTCGCCACCTCTTCCGGGGTTCCCTGGGCCACGATGCGGCCCCCGGCCGCTCCGCCCCCGGGGCCCAGGTCGATCACCTGATCGGCGGCCTTGATCACGTCCAGGTTGTGCTCGATCACGATCACCGTGTTGCCCGCGTCCACCAAACGATGGAGGACATGGAGGAGCTTGCCCACATCGTGGAAGTGCAAGCCGGTGGTGGGCTCGTCCAGGATGTAGAGAGTCCGGCCGGTCTCTCGCCGGGCCAGTTCGCGGGCCAGCTTGACGCGCTGCGACTCGCCGCCCGACAGGCTGCATGCGCTCTGCCCCAGCCGGAGATAGGCCAGGCCCACTTCGACCAAGGTCGTGAGCAGCCGCTCCAGCCGAGGATGGGCGGCCAGGAAGGTCTCTGCCTCCGCTACCGTCATGTCCAGTACGTCGGCGATGCTCTTGCCCCGGTAGAGGACTTCGAGCGTCTCTCGGTTGTAGCGGGTCCCCTTGCAGGCCTGGCAGGTCACCAGCACGTCGGGAAGGAAGTGCATGACGACGGTGCGCACCCCGTCACCCTGACAGGACTCGCAGCGCCCCCCCTTCACGTTGAAGGAGAAGCGGCCGGGGCGGTAGCCCCGTGCCCGGGCCTCCGGGGTCAGGCTGAACAGCTCCCGGATCTGGCCGAAGGCTCCGGTGTAGGTCGCCGGGTTGGAGCGAGGGGTTCGGCCGATGGGGCTTTGGTCGACCGCCACCACCTTGTCGATCGCCTCAACTCCCTCCAGGGTCCGATGGCGGCCCGGCTCCGACACCGCGCCGTACAGCCTGCGGGCCAGCGCCCGGTAGAGGGTCTCCTCGACCAAGGTGGACTTGCCGGCCCCGCTCACCCCGGTCACCGCGGTGAGCACACCGAGCGGGAAGTCGACATTGAGGTTCCTCAGGTTGTTCTCGGCCGCACCCCGAAGCCGCAGACTGCCCTTGGCCGGCCGGCGGACCGCCGGCACCGGCAACGCCATCTCGCGGCGCAGGTAGCGCCCGGTTAGGCTCCCGTCGAGAGATGCCGGCGGGCCCTGGTACAGGATCCGGCCACCCAGCCGGCCGGCGCCTTCTCCCAGATCCACCACAAAGTCCGCGGCCCGGATGGTCTCCTCGTCGTGCTCGACCACCACCACCGTGTTGCCCTGATCCCGGATGGCGGTGAGGGCCGCCAGCAGCCGCTGGTTGTCCTTGGGGTGAAGACCCACCGAAGGCTCGTCCAGCACGTAGAGAACGCCCTGCATGCGAGCGCCGATCTGTCCCGCCAAACGAATCCTCTGCGCCTCGCCGCGAGACAGGGTGGTGGTGCTGCGCTCCAGGCCCAGGTATCCCAGGCCCAGAGAGTCGAGTAGCCGCAAGCGGGACAGCATTTCGCCCAGCAGCCGGTCGGCGACCGGCCGCTCCCGCTCGGGGACGCTCAGGGCCTCGAGTCGCGGAATGGCCTCGGCGATGGGAAGCCGGACCAGGTCGGCGATGCTCAGGCTGTCCACCCGTACCGCCAGGCTCTCGCGCTTCAGGCGCGAGCCGCCACACTCTCGGCAACGGGAGACGGTGAGGTAGGCTTTCAGGTCCTCGAAGGCCTCTCCCTCGGCCCGTGGCTCGGCAGCGCCCTCCACCATCGAAAGGGGCTGAAGCAGGGCCGCCACTCGCCGGCGCAGGTGGCTCAGGACTCCCGGGAAGCGCTGGCCGTCGCCCTGGAGAATGATGCGGCGGGCTTCTCGAGGCAGCGCGCTGAACGCAACCTCGAGGCTGAAGCCGTGGCTTTCGGCCAGCTCCTGGAGCGCCTCGCGGACCAGGCGCTGGCCATGCCGCTGCCAGGGGTGTATGGCGCCATCCAGCAGGGATTTGCTCTCGTCAGGTACCACTCGGGCCGCATCCACGTCCCAGTCGGCGCCCAGCCCCTGGCACGCGGGACAGGCGCCATGGGGGCTGTTGAAGGAGAAGCTCCGCGGCGTGATCTCCGGCACCGACAGACCGCAGGCAGCGCACGCCAGGCGCCGGCTGAAGAGCCGCTCGCCGCGCCCCTCGGCCACCACCAGCGCCACGTCCTGACCCAGATCCAGCGCCTTTTCCAGCGCCGCGAGTAGCCGCCTTTCCACTCCGGGGCGGACCACCAGACGCTCCACCACCACCTCAACCCGATGGTTGCGGCGCGGATCGAGGCGGGGGGTGGGGACCAGGCTCTCCACGCGACCGTCGATCCGAGCCCGAGTGAAGCCTTGGCCAGCCAGCTCGGCCAACTCCTTCTTGAACCCCCCTTTGCGGCCCCTCACCAGAGGCCCCAGGACCGTGACCGCCGTGCCCTCGGGGTTCCCCATCACCTGCTCGGCGATTCGCTCCGGGCTCTGGGCCGAGACCGACTCCTGGCAGCGGGGGCAATGGGGCTTGCCCAGGGCGGCGAAGAGGACCCGCAGATGGTCGTAGATCTCGGTGACGGTGGCCACCGTGGATCGGGGGTGGCCCACGGCGGTGCCTTGTTCGATGGCGATGGCTGGGGACAGGCCGGTGATGGAGTCCACCTCCGGCTTGCCCACCGTCTCCAGGAACTGGCGGGCGAAGACGGAGAGACCGAAGGCGTAGCGGCGGCGGCCCTCCGCGTAGAGGGTGTCGAAGGCCAAGCTGGACTTGCCCGAGCCGGAGGGTCCAGTGACGACCACCAGGCTCCCCCGCGGCAGGTCGCAGTCCACGTTTCTGAGGTTGTGGACCCGGGCCCCCCGGATGGAGATGGTCGGCTCCTGGTCGCTCATCACTGGGCCTTGGCCAAAACCCCATTCTAGCAAGGTCGTCGTGGGCCTTGCACGATGCGGGCAAGCTTGGTAACGTTCGCGCCCAACTGAAGTCCCTCGGCAGGCAACAGGAGGCCCCCTAGGCAGATGAAGAAGCCCGTCTCGACTCTGGAGAGAAGGACCCAACAGGCACTCGAGCGGTTCGAGAAAGGCATGAAGGCCCTGGGCAAGAGGGATTACGAGAAAGCTCTGGGCCTCTTCGACGAGGTCATCAGCGATCACGCGGGCGAAGCGGAGGTGGTGGAGCGTGCCCGCTCCTACCGCTCGCTTTGTCAGCGCGCCATGGGCGAGGCCAGGCGGCCAGCCTTCCGGCCCAAGGGCTTCGAGGACCTGCTGAACCACGGCGTGTTCCTGCATAACCGCGGGGACTACGGGGAGGCCCTGAAGTTTCTGAGGCAGGCTGCGGAGATTCACCCGCGCAACGAACACGTGCTCTATTGTCTGGCCGCCACCGCCTCCCGGGCCGGAGAGCTCGCCACCGCGCTCAAGGCCCTGCGCTCAGCCATCGTGGCCAACCCGGCCAGCCGGGCTCAGGCCAAGGCCGATGCCGACTTCGATCCCATCCGTCATCACGACGAGTTCCTCGACATCGTCTCCTCTCAGGCCTCCTGACCACGGTTTCCGGGCGATCCGGACCCGCGTGCTAACATCGCCGGTGATGCCGAAAGTGCAAGCCGTGGTCCTGGCTGCGGGCAAGGGCACGCGGCTCAAGAGCTCGCGGGCCAAGGTGCTCCACCCGGCACTCGGCTTGCCGCTCCTCGAGCACGTGCTCCGGGCCATCGCCCCCCTGGAGGCCCTTCCGGTGACGGTTGTCGTGGGCTTCGAGGCGGAGGCGGTGGAGCGGGCCTTTGCCGGGCGCAACCTCGTTTTTGTTCGGCAGGATCCGCCCCTCGGCACCGGGCATGCGCTCCAGGTGGCTCGCGACCGCTGGGCGGCCCACCCAGATCGCACTCTGCTGGTCTTGAACGGCGACCTGCCCCTGTTGCGCAGCCAAACCGTACACCGTCTGCTCGAGGTCCACGCGCGGAGCCGAGCTGCCGCCACCTTGCTCTCGATCGTCCTCGGAGAGCCGGGAGCCTACGGTCGGGTGGTGCGCGACGGCAAGGGGCGGGTGGCCAAGATCGTAGAGGCCAAAGACGCCTCGCCGGAGGAGCGCGGCCTTCGCGAGATCAACGCCGGCGTCTACGCCTTTGAGGTGCCCCGGCTCCTGGAGGTCCTGGGGCAACTCCGGCCCCAGAATGCGCAAGGCGAGTACTACCTGACCGACCTGGTGGGACTCCTGGCCGCTGCCGGGCACCCTGTGGAAGCGGTGGCCGCGGCGGAGCCGTCGGAAGCGTTCGGCGTGAACAGCCGGGGTGAACTGGCCACGGCCTCGCGGCTGCTCCGTGTGCGCCGTCTGGAGGCGCTCATGGCCGCGGGGGTCGCGGTGGAGGATCCGGAGACCACCACCGTGGGCTTGGACGCGGAGGTGGCGGCCGACGCGGTGCTGCGCCCGTTCACCCTGATCGAAGGGCGGACGCAGGTGGCGGCGGGGGCTTCGGTGGGACCGTTTGCGCGTCTGGTGGACAGCGAGATCGGGGTGGATGCGCAGGTCCTCGATCACTGCTTGCTGCGCGAGTGTGTGGTGGAGGCCGGCGCCTCGATCGGGCCCTTCGCGCACATCCGTCCGGGGAGCCGCATCGGCGCCAAGGCCCGAGTGGGCAACTTCGTGGAGCTCAAGAAGACGCTGCTGGGCGCTGGATCCAAAGCCCCGCACCTGTCCTACGTCGGCGATACCACGGTGGGGCCGGGGGTCAATATCGGAGCCGGCACCATCACCTGCAACTACGACGGCGTTTCGAAGTACCCCACCCACATCGAGGCGGGAGCCTTCGTGGGCAGCAACTCCACGCTGGTGGCACCGGTCACCGTGGGCGCGGGGGCTTACGTGGGCGCCGGCAGCGTGATCACCCGCGACGTGCCGCCCGATGCCCTCGGCGTTGGGCGAGCCCGGCAGCTCATCAAGGAGGGCTGGGCTCGGTTGCGCCGGGAGCGAACGAAACCGGCGGGGCACCAAGGATGAGGCGACGCTGATGTGCGGCATCGTCGGCTATGTGGGCTCGCGCGACGCGGTTCCCGTCATCCTCGAGGGTCTGAAGCGCCTCGAGTATCGCGGCTACGACTCGGCCGGCATCGCCGTGGTGCGAGACGGCCATCTGGTGCGCCGCCGCTCGGCGGGCAAGCTCGGCAACCTCACCGAGAGCCTGCGGCTCGACCCGCTGGCCGGCGACTTCGGCCTCGGCCACACCCGCTGGGCCACCCACGGACGGCCTTCGGAAGAAAACGCCCACCCCCATCAGGATTGCCGGGGCCGGCTCACCGTTGTGCATAACGGGATCATCGAGAACTACCTGCCCCTGAAGGCGCGCCTGGAGGCCGAGGGTCATCGCTTCGTGACCCAGACCGACACCGAGGTGGTGGCCCACCTGGTGGAATCCCACTGGAACGGCAGCTTGGAGGAGGCGGTGCGCCTGGCGGTGGCCGAGCTTCAGGGAATCTACGCCCTGGTCCTCATGCACCAGGATCAGCCGCAGACCCTGGTCGCCGCCCGCATGGGACCGCCGCTGGTGGTGGGCCTGGGGGCGGGCGAGCACTTCCTGGCCTCCGACGTCCCGGCCCTGCTCGCCTACACCCGCGACTTCCTGTTCCTGGACGACGGGGATGTGGTCACCGTGACTCCCACCTCGGTCGAGATCAAGGACCACCAAGGCCTGGCCGTCTCCCGCCCCAGCCAGCGCATCAACTGGGACCCGGTGCAGGCGGAGAAGGGCGGCTACCGCCACTTCATGCTCAAGGAGATCCACGAGCAGCCGCGAGCGGTGCGGGACACCTTGCTGGGGCGGCTCGGACTGGAGGAGGGCGAGGTCCACCTGGAGGAGCTGGGCCCGGCCGCCGAGGCTCTGCGCCGGGTGCGGAGGGTCACCCTGCTGGCCTGCGGCACCAGCTGGCACGCCGCCTTGCTCGGGAAGTTCCTGCTGGAGCAGGTGGCGGGGATTCCAACCGAGGTGGACTACGGCAGCGAGTTCCGCTACCGCACCCCACTGGTGGGTGAGGAGACGCTGGCGGTCGCCATCACCCAAAGCGGGGAAACCGCCGACACCCTGGCCGCCTTCCGTGAGGCTAAGAAGTTAGGTGCGCTGCCGGTCGCCATCTGCAATGTTCAGGGTTCCATGATCACCCGGGAGGCGGCCGGCAGCTTGCTCACCCACGCCGGCCCCGAGATCGGGGTGGCGTCTACCAAGGCCTTTACCGCTCAGATCGCCGCCTTGGCCCTGCTGGCCCTGCACCTGGGGCGGCTGCGGGGGAGCCTCTCCAGCGACCGCTGCCGGGACCTGCTCCAGGGATTGGCTCGGGTTCCTCACCTCATGGAACGGGCCCTCGAAATGAGCGGGCCGGTCGAAGACCTGGCTCGGCAGCTGGTCGATGCCCGCGAGTTCCTCTATCTGGGCCGGGGCATCAACTACCCGATCGCCCTGGAGGGCGCCCTGAAGCTCAAGGAGATCTCCTACATCCATGCCGAGGGCTACCCCGCCGGGGAGATGAAGCACGGTCCCATTGCCTTGATCGACGAGCGCTTGCCGGTGGTGGCGCTGTGCCCGCCCGGCCGCACCTACGAGAAGATGCTGGGGAACGTCCAGGAGGTGAAGGCCCGCGGCGGACGGGTGATCGCGGTGGCGGCCGAGGGCGACACCGCGCTGCGCAGAACGCTGGAACCCCAGGACTCGGTGCTCGAGGTCCCCGCCACCGACGAGCTCTGGTCGCCGCTGCTGACGGTGATTCCGTTGCAGCTCCTCGCCTACCACGTGGCGGTGCGGGCGGGACGGGACGTGGACCAGCCGCGCAACCTCGCCAAGTCCGTGACCGTGGAGTAGGCGGGTGGTTTCTCCGCTGCTGGCGGGACTCAACCCCGCACAACGCGAGGCTGTGCTCGCCGCCCAAGGGCCGGTCCTGATCCTGGCCGGCGCCGGCAGCGGCAAGACCCGCGTCATCACCCACCGCATCGCCCACCTGATCCTGGAGCAGGGCGTCCCCTCCGAACGGGTGCTGGCGGTGACTTTCACCAACAAGGCCGCGGGGGAGATGAAGTCTCGGGCCGAGGCGCTGCTCGAGGGTCACCGCTTCGCCGGCTGGATCTCCACCTTCCACAGCCTGTGCGTGCGCATCCTGCGCCGCGAGGCCGCTGCTGCCGGACTCAGTCCCCACTTCCTGATCTACGACGAGGACGACCAGCTGTCGCTCTTGAAGGCGGTGCTGCGCTCCCTCGAGGTGTCGGAGAAGCTCAACCCGCCGCGGCAGATCCTCTCCCGCGTCTCCGCCTGCAAGAACGCCGGCCGCACCGACTGGGAGCAGGATGGCTCGTTCGGCGCGGCCATCTTCGCTCGGATTGCCCAGGGCTACCAGGACGCCCTGGCCAAGGCGCAAGCTCTCGACTTCGACGACCTGCTGCTCAGGACGGTGGCCCTCTTCGACCAGCACCCGGCGGTGCGAGACGCCTACCGCAACCGCTTCGCCTATCTCCTGGTCGACGAGTACCAGGACACCAACCGGGTTCAGTACCAACTGGTGCGCCACCTGGCCGGCTCGGACGGCAACCTGACGGTGGTGGGCGACGAGGACCAGTCGATCTACTCCTGGCGCGGGGCCGACATCCAGAACATCTTGGACTTCGAGCGCGACTTCCCCGGGGCCCGGGTGCTGCGGCTGGAGGAGAACTACCGCTCCAGCCAGCGGATTCTGGATGTGGCCTCCGGGCTGGTGGCCAAAAACCGCATGCGCAAGGGGAAGACCCTGCGGGCGGTGAAACGGGGCGGAGCGCCGGTGCGCCTGCACCAGGCGTCCGACGAGTACGGGGAGGCGGGCTATGTGATCTCCCGCATCTCCGAGCCGGAGGCGGGCCGCATCGCCATCCTGTACCGCATGAACGCCCAGAGCCGCCTGTTCGAGGAAGCGCTCAGAAGGCAGCGGATCGCCTATCGCCTGGTGGGCGGGGTGGGGTTTTACGAACGGCGCGAGGTGAAAGACGCCCTGAGCTACCTTCGCCTGCTCACCAACCCTCAGGACCCGGTGGCGTTCCGGCGGGTTCTGAACGTGCCGCCCCGGGGGGTGGGTGCGCGAACCGCGGACGAGCTGGCCCAGGTGGCCAAGGAGCGCGGGCTGTCGCTTTGGGAGGCCCTTCAGGCGGTGGAAGACGAGAGCCGGTTGCCGGCCCGGGCCACCCAGCCGCTCACCCGCTTTCGCTGCCTGATCGAGGGCCTCCGCCAGGACGCGGCCCGCCTGTCCGTGAAGGGTCTGCTGGAGCGGATCCTCGAGCAGAGCGGGTATTCGGCGGCACTCTCCGAGGAGGACTCGGTCGAGAACCGGGAGCGGCTAGAGAACCTGGCGGAGCTGCTCTCGGCGGCCGCCGAGTACGACCTGCGCAGCGAGGGCGGAGCCGCTAGCGGTTTCCTGGACGAGGTGTCGCTGCTCGCCGACACCGACCTGATGCGGGAGGATGCGCCGGTCACCTTGATGACACTGCACGCCGCCAAGGGCCTGGAGTTCGATGCGGTGTTCCTGGTGGGCCTGGAAGAGGGGCTGCTGCCGCACGCGCGCAGCCTGGAGAGCGAGGTCGCCCTGGAGGAGGAGCGGCGCCTGTGCTACGTGGGCATGACGCGGGCTCGGGAACGCTTGAGCCTCTCCTGGGCGGAGAGCCGGCAGGTCTTTGGCCAGAGGCGCATGTCGGAGCCCAGCCGCTTTCTGGATGAGATCCCGCGCCAGGCCCTGCACGTCACCCGCGATGGCTGGGGTGGACCTGCCCGGGTCGGGGTGCCGGAAACCACCGGGCAGCGCCGCCTCGCCTGGGAGGGCACGCCTCGCCAGCAGGCTGCCAGCCCGAGGGCGACGGCTGCCGAGGTCGAGCTGCGGGCGGGGGCCCGGGTGCGCCACCCTCTGTTCGGGGTGGGGACCATCGTCCGCAAGGAGGGCGCGGGCGAGGACCTCAAGGTCACGGTGGCGTTTGCTGGGGCCGGCGCCAAGCGCCTGCTGGCCCGCTACGCCGGCCTCGAGGTCCTCTGAGCAGCCGTCTCCGCGTCTAACTCTTGGGCTGGAGATCCTGGATGATCCAGCGGCTGAGCACGCGGGGGCCGGCGCCGGGACGCGTCATGTTGTAGCGCCGCAGGGTCATCACCCAGACCTGGGGCTGACCGCCGATGGTGAGCTCGAGATCGAGCTGCTTCTGGAGCACCTCGCCCTCCAGAGTATCGAGGTCCGGCAGTTGGCCCAGGGACAGGCCCACCAGGTGGCGTTCGCGGTCGACCGCCTCCTTGGCCTGGGCAACCCCTTTCTTCAGTTCCTGGTCCTTCTTGGTGTACTGCTGGTAGGTCTCGGCCACGGCGGACACGGCGGGGGGCATGGGCAGGTTCTTCTTCTGAACCTCCTGCACTTGCTCCCAGGCGGCGAAGTGGTCGTTGCGGTACTTGGTGGCTTCCTGCCGGTTCAGGCTGACCTGGTTCTCGGCGTCCTTGACCGCCTTGATCAGGCCGGGCAGGGGGGCGGGACCTTTGGTCTCCTCGGAGGTCGCCAGGATCTTCCAGGACTGGACCGCTTTGTCAAAGGCCACCGACGAGAAGCTGGTTAGGGTCTGGTTGTCCTTGGCCTTGACCGCATTGAAATACTGGGTCACCACCGTCTGCTCGGGATGACCACAGGCCGCCAAGAGCCCGACCACCACCACCACGGCGAGCTCTGCTGTCCGACGCATCATTGCTTCCTCCTTCGCTAGGGCCATCGCCGCCCGACCCGGCCTCATGAGGGCTCGGGAGGGGCGGGACCCGCGTCCTCGCCCTCCTCGCGTTCGGCGAGGCGGGCGATGGAAACCAGGTGATCCCCTTCCTCGAGCTGGATCAGGCGAACGCCTTGGGTGTTGCGGCCGATGGTCGAGATGTCCGCCGTGTTCAGGCGGATGATCATACCCTTTTCGGTGATGAGCATCACACCTTCGTCCCCTTTCAGGAACTTGACCCCCACCACCGGACCGTTGCGCCCGGCGGTCTTGATGTTGATGAGTCCCTTGCCGCCGCGGCTCTGCACCCGGTATTCATCCATGTCGGTGCGCTTGCCGAAGCCGTTGCCGGTTACGGTGAGGACCGTACCCTGCCCCACCACCTCCAGCGCCACCACCTGGTCGGCGCTCTCCAGATCGATGCCCTTGACGCCATAGGCGGCCCGCCCCATCGGCCTCACGTCGTCCTCGCCGAAGTGGATCGCCATCCCGTCTCGGGTGGCCAGCAGCACCTCGTCGGTCCCCGTGGTCAGGACGGTCTCGATCAGCGCGTCGTCCTCTTCCACCGAGAGCGCGATGATCCCTCCGGAACGAGGGTTGGCGAAGGCCTGAAGCTCCGTCTTCTTCACGATGCCCTTGCGGGTGGCCAGCAGCACGAAACCGCCGGCGGCGAAATCCCGGACCGCACAAAAGGCCGCGATCTTCTCCTGGGGTTGCAGCTTCACCAGGTTCACCACCGCCTTGCCCTTCCCCTGGGGCCCCACGTCCGGGATCTCGTGCACCTTGAGCCAGTAGGCGCGGCCACGGTCGGTGAAGATCAGGATGTAGGAGTGGGTGGAGGCGATGAAGATGTTGTCGACGAAGTCCTCGTCCTTGGTCTTCATGCCCACCCGCCCGCGGCCGCCCCGCTTCTGCGACCGGTAGGTGCTGATGGATGTGCGTTTGATGTACCCGCTGTGGGTGATGGAGATCGCCACGTCCTCGTCGGCGATCATGTCCTCCACCGTGATCTCGTCCACCGCGTCTTGGATCTCGGTCCGCCGGGGCTCGCCGTGTTCGTCCCGGAGCTGGGCCAGCTCCCCGGCGATGATGGCGTCGATGCGCTGGGAGCTGGCCAGGATGTCCTTGAGGTCGGCGATCTGGATCCGGATCTCGGCCAGCTCGTCCACCACCTTCTGGCGCTCCAGGCCGGTGAGGCCCTGGAGCTGCATCTCCAGGATGGCCCGAGCCTGCAACTCGGAGAGCCCGAACTCGGAGATCAAGCCAAGGCGAGCCTCCTCCGGCGTCTTGGCGGCGCGGATCAGGGCGATCACCCGGTCCAGGTGGTCGAGGGCGATCACCAGCCCTTCCAGGATGTGAGCCCGGGCCTCCGCCTTCCTGAGCTCGAACTGGGTCCGCCGGCGCACCACCTCGCGCCGGAAGCCGAGGAACAGATCGCAGGTGTCGAGCAGGTTGAGCACCCGGGGTCGCTGGTCGACGATCGCCAGGTTGATGATGCCGAAGCTGTCCTGAAGCGGGGTGAGCTTGTAGAGGTTGTTGAGGATGATCTGGCTGGGCTCCCCCTTGCGGATGTCGATGACGATCCGCATGCCCTCGCGGGAGGATTCGTCCCGGATGTCGGCGATGCCCTCGACCCGCTTGTCCTTGACCAGCTCGGCGATCTTCTCGATGAGCTTGGCCTTGTTGACCTGGTAGGGGATCTCGGTGACGACAATGGACTCGCGATCGCCCTTTCTGACCTCGATCTCGGCTCGGGCCCGCATCACGATGGAGCCCCGGCCGGTTCGATAGGCTTGGCGGATCCCCTGACGGCCCAAGATGAGACCGGCGGTCGGGAAGTCCGGGCCGGTGATCCGGTCCAGCAGGCCCTCCAGGCGCTGGTCCTGGGTCAGGCCCTGGCTCTCAAGCAGGAAGGTCAACCCGTCGACCACCTCGCTCAGGTTGTGGGGTGGGATCTTGGTGGCCATCCCCACCGCGATGCCCTCGGCCCCGTTCACCAGCAGGTTGGGCAGCACCGTCGGCAGCACCGTTGGCTCCACCGAGCTGTTGTCGTAGGTGGGCACGAAGTCGACGGTGTCCTTCTCGATGTCCGCCATCATGGAGGCGCCCAGACGCGTCAGGCGCGCCTCCGTGTAACGCATGGCGGCCGGGGGATCTCCGTCCACGGAACCGAAGTTGCCCTGGCCGTCGACCAGCGGGGCCCGCATGTTCCAGTCCTGGGCCATGCGCACCAGGGTGTCGTAGATGGCGCCCTCGCCGTGGGGGTGGTAGTTCCCCATCACCTCGCCGGCGACCTTGGCGCTCTTGCGGTACTGGCGGCCCGGCTGCAGGCCCATCTGCTGCATGCCGTAGAGCACGCGCCGGTTGGCGGGCTTGAGTCCGTCCCGCACGTCGGGCAAGGCTCGGCCGATGATCACGGACATGGCATAGTCCATGTAGGACTGGCGCATCTCGTCCGCGATGTTGGCGGGGATCTTCTGGGCGGCGATCGGATCGTGTTCCATGGCCTAGGTTGGGAGGTGGCGCGGTTTGAGCGCCCACTTGCTGATCAAATGTCGAGGTTCCTCACGTTGAGGGCGTTTTCTTCGATGAACTGACGGCGGGGCTCCACCGCATCTCCCATCAGGGTGGTGAAGATGTTCTCCGCGACCTCCTCGTCCTCCAGTCGCACCTGCAGCAGGCGGCGGGTGGCCGGGTCCATGGTGGATTCCCAGAGCTGCTCGGCGTTCATCTCGCCCAGACCCTTGTAGCGCTGGACGCTCACGCCTCGCTGGCCCTCGTCGAGGAAGAGCTTGAGGAGCGCCTCCCGGCCCTCGACGGCGGTCTCGCCGCCATCGACGACCGCCAGCGGCGGCTGGTCCAGAACCCGGAAGTCGTCGTAGGCGGAATAGAGAGCCTTGTATTCCGGCGACGACACGAAGGCCTCGCCCAGCCGCACCTCGCGGTTGCAGCCGTTGCTGCCCTGTTGCTGAACGATTTCGAACACCCCGTGCTCGTCGTCGCGCTCCAGGACCACGTCGGCCCCGGCCGCGCGCAGGGGCCTGATCAGCTCCTGCAGCAGCGGCTTGTCGGTGAAGGCCTCCGCCTCCTTGATCTGGCCCTTGAGCAGGAGCTCCACCAGCGGTCGCGGCATGCCCCGCTTCTCCACCATCGCCAGCAGCCTGGCGTAGCCGACCATCCGGTCGAGCAGGCGCACCAAACGCGCCCCCTCGACCTCTTGGCCGGAGGCCAGGCGCACCCGGCGCTTCTCCACCGCCCGCTCCATCAGGAAGGCGTTGAGCTCGTGGTCGTCCTTCAGGTACCGCTCGGTCTTGCCGACCTTGGCCTTGTAGAGGGGCGGTTGCGCGATGTAGAGGTGGCCCCGTTCGATCAGCTCCTTCATCTGCCGGTAGAAGAAGGTGAGGAGAAGGGTGCGAATGTGGCTGCCGTCTACATCGGCGTCGCACATGATGATGATGCGGTGGTAGCGGAGCTTGCCGACGTCGAAGTCGTCCGCGCCCACCCCGGTGCCCAGCGCGGTGATGATGTTGCGGATCTCCTCGGAGGCCAGGGTCTTGTCGAGCCGCGCTTTCTCCACGTTCAGGATCTTGCCCCGCAGCGGCAGGATGGCCTGGAACTTCCGGTCCCGGCCCTGCTTGGCGGAGCCTCCCGCGGAGTCCCCCTCAACCAGGTACAGCTCGCACAACTCCGGGTTGCGCTCCTGGCACTCGGCGAGCTTCCCGGGGAGGCCAGCCCCGTCGAGGGCACCCTTGCGCCGAGTGAGCTCCCGCGCCTTCCGCGCGGCCTCGCGCCCGCGCGCGGCGTCGATGACCTTCTGGACGATCCTCTTGGCCTCGCTGGGGCGCTCCTCGAGATAGGCGGCGAACTTCTCGTTGACCAGGCTCTCGACGATGCCCTTGACTTCGGAGTTGCCGAGCTTTCCCTTGGTCTGTCCCTCGAACTGCGGGTTGGGGACCTTGACCGAAACCACCGCGGTTAGTCCCTCTCGCGTGTCCTCGCCCTGGATCTCTCCCGCGTCCTTCTGGAAGGCGCCGCCCTGAGCGTAGGCGTTGATGGAGCGGGTGAGCGCTCCCTTGAAGCCCGAGAGGTGGGATCCGCCGTCGTGGGTGTTGATGTTGTTGGCGAAGCTGTAGATGTTCTCGGCGTAGCCGTCGTTCCACTGCATGGCGATCTCGACGGCCACGCCCTCTCGGGTGCCCTCGATGAAGATCGGCGGCTTGTGTAGCACTTCCTTGTTGCGGTTCAGGTGCTCGACGTAGGAGGAAATCCCTCCGTCGTACTGGAAGCGGTGCTTCTTGCCGTCCCGCTCGTCTTCCAGGGTGATGACGATGCCTCGGTTCAAGAAGGAGAGCTCGCGTAGGCGCTGGGACAGGGTGTCGAAGCTGAAGGTGGTCGTCTCGAAGATGGTGGGGTCGGGCTTGAAGGTGACCTTGGTGCCGCGGCGGTCGGTGACGCCGGTGTTCTCGATCGGCCCTTGCGGTGCGCCTCGACGGTAGGACTGGCGGTAGACCTTCTTGTCCCGCCAGATCTCGACCTCCAGGGTCTCCGAGAGGGCGTTCACCACCGACACCCCAACGCCGTGCAAACCACCGGAGACCTTGTAGGCGCCCTTGTCGAACTTGCCTCCCGCGTGGAGCTTGGTGAGCACCACCTCGGCGGCATCGAGGCCGGACTCGTGTGCTCCCACCGGGATGCCGCGCCCGTTGTCGACCACCGTCACCGAGTTGTCGATGTGGATGGTGCAGTTGATCTCGCTGCAGTAGCCGGCCAGAGCCTCGTCGACCGAGTTGTCGACGACCTCGTAGACCAGATGGTGCAGCCCGCTCTCGCCGGTTGACCCGATGTACATGGCGGGCCGTACCCGAACCGCCTCCAGGCCCTCCAGAACTCGAATGGCTTCGGCCCCGTAGTCTCCCCCGTTGTCGCCGTTCTTTGTCTCCTCGCTCATGAAACCCCAGTGCGGCGTGCTTGGAACCGCCGCTGCTCCTTGTCTTGCCTCTCCATCACGCCGCCAGCACGCTGCCCGCTTCGACGCGATAGACGCGGGCCGCGCCGCCCAGTCGCTCGGCCCAACCCGGGTGCGCGGTGGTCACCAGGGCTTGCCCCTTGGCCGCGACCGCCCGGCACACAGCAAGGGCACGCTCCGCGTCCAGCTCGGAGTCCAGATCGTCGAGCAGGGCCACCGCGGCGGTGCCGCTTTCTTCGCGATACACCTGCAGGCTGGCCAGGACCAGCGCCAAGAGCAGGCTTCGCGCCTGGCCAGAGGATGCCGACTGCGCTGCATCTTGGCCATCCAACTCCAGCCGCACCTGGTCGCGGTGCGGGCCGAGCTGGGTTCGTCCGGCGTGGCGCTCTTGGGCCTGCGTTTGCCGGACCCCCTCGGCCAGGCGCTGCCTTTCCGCCTCCTGGGTTGCCAGCGGCTCCGGGTGCAGGCTGATGTCGCTCTGTTCGCCGGCCAGGGTGGGCCCGCTCTTCAGACTGCCGCGCAACCGCTCCACATAACGCGCCCTTCGGCATCGCAGTTCGACCGCAGCTTGCAGCCAGCGATCGGTCCACACCGGGAGATCGGCGCTTCCGCGCTCCAGGCTGGCGTTGCGCTGGCGCAGGACGCGCTCGTAGTCGGCCGCTGCTTTGCGATAGGTGGGCCACAGGGCGGCACCGGCCCGATCCAAGTACAGCCGCCGCTCGCGCATGGGGCCATGGATCACCTTGAGCCGATCGCTCGAATAGACGACTGCCTCCAGGTGGCCGTGATAGCTGCGCGGCGGCACCTCCTTGCCGTCGACTCGCAGGTGGCGCTCCCCGGCTGCGATCTCGACCTCCAGCTGGGTCTGCCGGCGGTCGTCGCTCGCCAGGCCCCGGGAGCGGAGGCGACTCGCTCCTCGACGAACCAGGCTCGCCGTCTCTTCGGTGCGGAAGGAACGGCCGCGGGCGAGCAGGGCCACCGCTTCCAGAAGCGACGTCTTCCCCTGCGCGTTGCGGCCCACGAAGATGTTCAGGCCGGCCGTCAAATCCACCGCACTCTCGCGGATGTTGCGGAGGTCATGCACCTCGATCCTGTTGACCCACAAGCTGCCCGCTCCGCTCACCGGCTAAAGACGCATGGGCATGACGATGTAGCGATTGTCGGTTTCGCTCTCACCCTCGGGCTTCAGCACGCCTTGGCTTTCGCCGTCCTTGAGCTCGATCGAGACCTTCTCGGTTCCGGCGACCAGCAAGAAATCGAGCAAGTACTGAGCGTTAAAGCCGATCTCGACCTGCTCGCCGCCGTACTCCGCCGGCAGGGATTCTCGGGCTTCGCCCAGGTCGGGTGACGACGCCGAAACCTCCAGCCTGCCCTCGGCTAGGAGCAGCTTCACCGCACGATTCCTCTCTGCGGACAGCAGGCTGACGCGGCGAATGGCTGCGACTAATTGCTCCCGATCCATGGCGGCCAGCTTGCCGCCGGCTATGGTGATCACCTTCTCGAAGGCCGGGAACTGGCCTTCGATGGTCTTGGACGACAGGGTTCGACCCCCGACCGTGAAGACCAGGTGGTTCTCGTTCTGCTGGAAGACCACCTCGTTCTCGCCTTCCAGCAAGCGGGCCAGCTCATGGATCGCCTTCCTGGGCACCAGCACGCGCTGGGCTTCGGCAACGGCTAGAGTCGCCGGGCGACGTGCGTAGGCCAGGCGGTGGCCGTCGGTGGCTACCATGGCCACCCCATCCGGCTCCAAGAGAAGCAGGGCCCCGGCCAGATAGTAGCGAGCGTCTTCGGTGGTGACCGCGAACACCGTGCGCTGAATGAGGTCCCGGAGCGCGGGGGCGGGGATGCCCACGCCGCGGGGGCCCCGCCCGTCCGGGAGTGCCGGGAAGTCCTCTCGGGGAAGCCCCGCCACCTTGAAACTCACCCGTTCGCACTCGATCGCCGCCCAGCTGTCCGGCAGCAGCTTCACTCGGATGTCGCTCTCCGGAAGCGATCGTGCGATCTCGAACAGCTTCTTGGCGCCGAGGGTGATCGCCCCTTCCGCCGTGACCTGAGCCGGACACGCCGTGCGCAGGGAAACGTCTAGATCGGTGGCCGAGATGGCGAGCTCCGAGCCCCTGGCCTCGGCCAGGACGTTGGAGAGGATGGGTATCGAGTTCTTCCTCTCCACGATTCCCTGAACCAGGTGAAGCTCTCTCACTAGGTCGTTCCTGCGAACGATGATCTCCATGGTGTTGTCTACTCTTTCGTTAGGACTTGCTCAGGGTCAAAAGACAAGAGTAAGAAAGAGGCGCTGCGGAAAGGTGGAAAAGCGCAGTAAGCTCCTGTCTTAAATGGGCTTGGGACGGTAGCGGCCCTGTGGAACGGCTGCGGGAAAAGGCGCCGAGCCTGCGGACGGGAGAGTCCGCGCCGCCGAGCCGCGGGCCCTGGCGGCAGCTCTGGTGTTGAAAAGCCCGCATCTTCATCGAAAGCCCTGGACAAAGCTGTTGATCAACCTGTCGAAGTCGGCGTCGCGCTTGCGAAGGGAGTCGATCTTTCGCACCGAGTGGATGACCGTCGAGTGGTGCTTGCCGCCGAAACCCTTGCCGATCTCGGGGAGGGAGGCTCGGGTCAGGGCCTTGGTGAGGTACATGGCGATCTGGCGGGGGACCGCCACCGCCTTGGAGTTGTTCTTGGCCTTGAGCTCGGAGAGCTTGACGTTGTAGTGATCAGCCACGAACTTCTGGATCATCTCCATCGAGATGGGCCGGTCCTCGGTGCGCAAGAGGTCCTTCAAGGTCTCCTGGGCGAGGGGCAGATCGATGTCGCGGCCGGTAAGACTGGCATAGGCGATGAGTCTAACCAAGCTGCCTTCCAGTTCGCGGATGTTGGTTCGCACCTTGCTCGCGATGAAGAGCGCCACGTTCTCCGGCAACTCCACACGTTCGGCTTCGGCCTTCTTCCTGAGGATGGCGACCTTGGTTTCGATATCCGGGGGCTGAATATCGGCGATCAGGCCCCATTCGAAGCGGCTGTGGAGCCGTTCCTCGATGGTGGGTATCTGCCGGGGCGGGCAATCGCTGGAGATGACGATCTGCTTCTGGCCATCGTGGAGGGCGTTGAAGATGTGAAAGAACTCCTCCTGGGTTCGGTCCTTTCCGGCAATGAACTGGATGTCGTCGACCAGGAGCACATCGGGGAGCCGGTACTTCTGGCGGAAGGGGAGGAGCCGGTCGAAACGAATGGCGTTGATCATCTCGTTGATGAACCGATCGGTGGAGATGTAGAGGAGATTCAAGTGACGGTTACGGGCCTGGATGTAGTGGCCGATGGCGTGCATGAGGTGCGTCTTGCCGAGGCCCACCCCACCGTACAGGAACAGGGGGTTGTAGGACTTTGAGGGGATCTCGGCAACCGCCCGAGCTGCCGCGTGTGCGAACTGGTTCGAGGAGCCGACGACGAAGCTCTCAAAGGTGTACTTCGGGTTGAGAAAGGTCAGGCTGTCTCGGTCTTCGGGCGCGTCGGCGGAAGGAAGGGTCTCGGCGTCGTCGCATTCAAAGCGGACGGCTATCTCGCCCCGGGCCAGCTCGGCAAGACCCTCCTGGATGACGCCCAGGTAGTTGCGGGTGAGCCAGTCTCGGAACTGAAGGTTGGGCACCCGCACGAACAGCGTCGTGCCGTCGAACTCGCGAAAGGAAGTGGGCCTGAACCAGGTCGCAAAGCTGTGTCGGTTGATCTTGGCTTCAACCTGAGCCAGCAGCTCATCCCAGAGATTCACGAGCGACACCAAAGGCCGGAGACGGCATCCTCATCAACAAGAGAAGTTCTTTTGTTGCTTATAGTTGAGAGGAGCATAGGAACGGGAACCAGGGGAATCACGGGAAGTTGAGGCACTCCGGGCCTTTTTGCACAGAGATTTCAACACCTGTGGAAAAATGCCCATTGAGACCAACGAACACGCCCTTCTAGCGTGGAGTTCAGAACCTACCTAACCTATCACAGGGAGAGCCGCAGAAACAAGGCGGGCGAGGACGATCAAGGGGGGTCGGGGCCTCAGCTGGAACCCCGCCGGTCGTTGACAGCAGGGACCCTAGGGAATAAGCTAAGTGTTTTCTCCGAGGGTGGGCTCACCCATCGACAAGGGCTGCAGCTATGAAGAGGACGTTTCAGCCAAACAACCGCAAGCGTAAGAGGACCCATGGTTTTCTGGTGCGAATGAGGACCAAGGGCGGTCGCCTGGTCCTCAAGCGTCGCCGGGAAAAGGGCCGCAAGAGGCTCGCGGCCTAAGGCGCGAGTGGCCCCAACGGGCGCCAAGCTCGAGGGCCGGGAGCGCCTGAAGAGCGGAGCCCAGTTCCGGCGGGTCTTCGAGGGTGGAACCCGAGTGGAGGGGCACCTGTTCCTGCTGGTGGCGCGGGACAACGGCCTCTCCTTCTTGCGGCTGGGCTTGGCGGTCGGGCGGCGGGTCGGCAACGCCGTGGTTCGGAGCCGCGCCAAGAGACTGCTGCGAGAGGCGTTCCGGCGTTTGAAGAGCCGGCGGGTCGAGAGCGGCGACCTGATCCTGGTGGCCAAGCCTGCGATCGCCGACAAGAAGCAAGCCGACGTGGATCGTGAGCTCGAAAAGCGAATCCGGCAGCTCGCAAGCAGGAGGGGGCCCAAGCCCGCTGGCCCGGCTGCTTCTCCTGGGGATTGATGTGTACCGGGCCATCTTGGCCCCTCTGATCGGGGGCTATTGTCGCTATGTGCCGAGCTGCAGCGTGTACGGCGGAGAAGCCATCCGTCGCCACGGGGCGCGGGTCGGTGGGGTCCTGACGGTGAAGCGGCTGCTGCGCTGCCACCCTTTCCATCGGGGCGGGTTCGACCCCGTGCCCTGAAGCAAGAAAGACATGGAAGAACGCCGTTTCCTGCTGGCCGTCGCCCTCTCGCTTCTGGTGCTCACTCTGTACCAGTGGCTCTTGGCGCCGGCGCCCAAGCCCATGCGGCCGCCGGAGGCGGCCCCCGCGTCCACCACCGCCAGAAGC
>DATECU010000304.1:0-4528 GCA_035286745.1 Vicinamibacteria bacterium
CCCACTTTCTCCGCAAACGCCTCACCGCCCGGCACGGGCGGCGGGCAAACCCCTTACCCCGTTGCCGACACCTCTGCGCTGGTAAAATTGCCGCTTTCTACCCCGGATGCACCCCGGAGTCAACCAAGCAGGCCGCAGCGCAACCGGAGCTACGGGCAGATCAACGAAAGTGGGGGAACAGCCAGGTCACCGTAACCGCCGGTGCCTTGGGCACGTCGCGTGGATTGGGGAGCACGGTGCGGAGGCGGACGGTTACCTCTCCCGACAACCGAGGGGTCGCCACCTCGAGCACGCCGTGGTGGTTGCCGCCGAAGACGCGGTTGGTGTTGAAGGGTCTTTCGGTCTTGACCAACAGGCCGTCGCGGTTCGCGATCTCGATTTCGAACTCCACGGGGTAGAAGCCAGCCGGCTCCACCCGGGGATAGACCTTGAAACAGTCATTCCCGCGAAGGGTGAAGACGAAGCTGGCCGGCTGCTGGTCCTTGCCGGGCTGCTCCACCAGCGGGCCATTCCCATGTCCGTTAGGCAAAGCGAGGGGAGCCGCCTTCAGGCCCTTCTGAAAGATGTAGATGTCCTGACCGGCGGCCACCACCGTCTGCGGGAAGCGCTTCACCAGGCGGAAGGCCGAGAACTGCTCCGCGGCCAGGGCGGGGCTGTGGGCGGCTGCGACGTCGACCTGACCTTGCTCCTCTGCGTTCCCACGGGGCGAAGCGAGGTAGGCGAAGAGGCCCTCGTCGCCCATGGTCTCGACGTCGAAGACGCGTCCCGAGGCCGCCTTCTGCTCCGCCTGGAATACCGAGAAGAACTGCGGTCCGTGGAGAGAGGCGAAGAGCACGCCTCCCGGCCTGAGCACCCGGTACACCTCGGCCGCCCATCTGAGCTGCAGGTCGAGGCGCAGGTGGGTGAAGACGGAGAGAGCGTAGACGAGGTCGAACTGGCCGCCCTGGTAAGGCAATGGCGGCTCCAGCGGGTTGTGAGCCACCTCGGCGAAGTCGATGTTCTCCCGGCACCAGCGGGCGCAACCCTCGTGGACATCGCAGCCCCAGAGCCGCTGTCGGGGGGTCAGCTCGGACTCGAACGCGAAGAGGAAGCGGCCCACACCGCAACCCAGATCGAGGATGCTGTCGAAACCGGCGAAGTCGAAGCCCGCCGCCCCCAGGTGGCGCCGTACCTCGAGGCGGATGTGGGGGAAGGTGGCGATGAAGCCTTCGAGGCTGGCGCTGCCACTGATATGGCGCAACAGGTCTGGCGGGGGGCTGGCTTTCATGGGACGCTCCTCGGCGCTTTCGGGACACGGCATCGTGCCGTCGCAGTCTAAGCCAGGACGGCCGGCCTACAAGAACCTGGCCGGCGTCAGAACGTCAGAAGGCGTCCTTGAAGATGAGGTCGGCTTGGCCGGGGATCACGTAGAGGGTAATGCTCTGCTGCGGCACCGAGGTGCTGAGACTCCCGCCCGAGACCGGAACGTCGGTCAGGCGGCTGATCGCGTTGGCGGAGGTGAGCCGCCACACCTGGGCGGGGCCGGAGGCGAAGTACCCCCCCAGGTTCACGACCAGCGGCGTCGAACCGGAGGCCAGCACCTTGTTCACGACCATGACGGTGAGTGCCCCGTCCGTCCCGCGCAGGGCGGCAAAGGCCGAGAGGTTGTCGGGGTTGGGCACGGTTGCCCGGACGCTGGTGTCGCCAAAGGTGCGTCTCGATCCGTCGTAGTTCCGGAACATCTTGATGGCCTTGTAAGTGGGGGTCGACGACGAGGGGGTGGTCCAGCGGGCCGCCTGGTCCAGGCCCTCGCGGCCGAAGATGCCCAGGACATCGGCCTGAGCGGTGGCGCCGTTGATGTGACCTTCGGCGCCCCAGTTGTACTCGGTGACGCCGATGCGAGTGCCCGGGTAGTGTGCGCTCACCCAAGCCTTGAGGCGGGGGATCAGCTGGACCTGGTCGTCGATCCAGGTCTCGTCGGTGTAGTTTGGATCCCACAGCGAGCGCGTCGAACGATTGCGGCGCAACTGCATGGCGGTCGAGGTGTCGTTGCCGAACTCGCCTCCTTGCGGATAGTAGTGGACGGTGAAGACGTCGAGCAGGCGGACGCCAAGGGTCTCCGAGCGCTGCCGCACCTGATCGAGGAGCCAGGGCAGGTAGTCCCAGTTGCCGTGGGCGGCGCGGTCGGGGAGGTAGCCCCAGCCGTGCTGGGCGCCATACTGCTGGTCGTAGCCGCTCCAGAAATAGCCGCTCCAGCCCCACTCCTCGGGGCCCACCACCTGAGCCTGCGGGTCCTGGCTCTTGATCATGGCCGCGTAGTCCCAGGTCTTGTTGCGCACCTCTTCCATGTACGCACCTACCGGATGCACGTCGCGATGGGTGGAGTGCCAGATGCTGTGCTCGTTGTCGAGAACGTAGTAGCGGAGGCCGCCATTGCCGGCGCCGCCCCACTGGCTCACCAGGTGCTCCACGAACCCCCGCTGAAAGACCACGTCCGCGGGGACGTTGGCGTCGCTCGGATCGTTGCCGGTGACGGGCGTGGTCCAGTCCGGCCGCAGTCCGTTGCAGGCGTCGGGGTACCAGGCCCAGTCGCAGTCCGCCTGATCGCCGTACTTGATCCGCGAGAAGCTGGCCAGCTTGCTGCGGTTGGCGCCCAGCTTGCCGACCCAACCCACCATGGGGATGGTCATCATGGGCTCGGCACCGCCCTGGCGGCTGGTGGCGATGAAGGTGTCGGCCTCTTCCCCGGGAGTGCCAGGACCCAGGGGAACGCTCTCGAAGTACCAGTCGAAGCCGCGGTTGTCGGCGTTCTGTAGCCAGTTGTGTCGGCTGGTGTTGTTGCCGCCGTACCGGTTGAGCGGAACGGTCAGATCGGTGAGGCTCGCCGCGTCGGCGTGGGCCACCCCATAGATCTCAGGGTTGATGGCGCGCCGGCCGGCGCTGGTGTCCACGTTGACGGTGACGGTCTGGGCGAGGGCGCTGACCGCAGCCAGAAGGCCCACGCACGCCGGGAGGACGATCCGGGAGAGGTTTCTCATGGCCCAGTCTGGAACCCGGTTCGGCCGGACCGGTGTGATCCCAAGCACAGTGTGGAATCGACTGTGATCGGCGTCACAGCGAGAAGAAGGGGCAGCTCCAACAAGGGGCTGCCCCAGTGGCGACGTACGGCGCTAGGTGCCTAGTTCTGCGGGTCGAAACCGTCCGCGAAGATCACGTCCGCGTTGGCCACGCAGGAATAGGCTCGCACGTCGTCGAGCGCCCAACCAATGGCGCCGCCGCAGCCGTCGGTGCCGATGTCCCAGCGCAACCGCACCGAGTCTCCAGCCACGGCGTAGGGCCCGAGGTTGACGAGCGAACGGCCCCAGCTCCCGGAGTTGGACCCTCCGTCGGCGCCCGAGAAGGCCTGCTGACTCGCCAGCGGGTTGGTGTTGCCGGGGGCGGCAGCCAGCGTCATGTTGTAGGTGTTGTAGGTGAAGTCGGCGCCGGCCACGTTCACGTACGGTGCGGCGTTGACGCTGATCTTCAGGTTGCCGCCGTCGTAGCTGGACTCGGTGGCCACGTAGTGATCGAACGCCAGGTGGGCGTTGGTGGCCACCGTGAAGGCCGGGCTTTCGAGATGCAGAACACCCGACTCGTCTCCACCGGGTGCGCAGGTGCCGATGTTGGGGTCAGCGCCGAACACGCCGGAGCCGGTGCGCCCGTCAGGCAGGCTGCTGCTCCAAGTCCAGTTCCGGGGCGTGAAGTCGGCCGGAACCACCGCGGTGTAGGTGGCCGTCCAGGCCGGGAACGGGTTGGACTCGAAGTTGGCCGCCAGCGCGTCGGCCGGGATCCGTCCGTTGGAACAAAGGGCCGGCGGGGTCTTGGCGAGCATGGGCAGGAAGTTGCACTGGGTGGGCGGGGTCCGCATCTCGACCGCCAGCATGGTCTTCGCAACCTCGGCGCAGTTGGCTGACGTTATGTACTGGTCCGAGTAGGTGCCGGTCGTGGGGTCGATCAGGTTGGTGCCGATCAGGTCGGAGCAGGCGGCCTCCAGGGCGTCCGCGTGATCCGCGAAGTCGCTGGTCGGCACCTGGTAGGCGGCCATCGCTCGGTAGTAGATGTGGGAAGCCTTCACCAGCCCAAGCCCGGTGATCGTCTGGGCGTTGTAGGTGCCGCCATCCACGATCAGCGCGAAGGCGTGGTTGGGAACGCCGGAGTTGGAGTGCACGCCGCCGTTGTCCGAGGAGATGGGGCCGCACTTGTACACCGAATCCGTGACCTTGCCAGGGTCACTGAAGCAGGTCGGCGTCCACATGTCGCGGAGCGCACCCACCAAGCCGACGGCGTTGACGTCCTCACCCACCAGCCAGCGGTAGGAGTTGTCGGGGGTCCCAGGGATGTTGGGGCGCAGGGTGGCGGTCACCGTGTTCGGAATGCCCAGCTCGGTCCGGATCAGGTCGGCGTTGGCCAGGTTCAGGCTGGTGGCGGGGATCGTGATGGTGTCGGGGGTTCCGGCGGTGGTGGCCATGTTGGGAGGTATCGTCGGGCTGGCGCTGGTCGACACATTGCC
>DATECU010000305.1:0-12793 GCA_035286745.1 Vicinamibacteria bacterium
AGCGCCAGGCGCAGGTCCTCGGCCCGGAGGGAGTAGGCCTTGAAGACGTTCTTGGTCTCCCCCGGGTCCTCCCGGATCGCGTACAACTCCGGCTTCGGCGCGTCGATGTACTTCCAGGTCCCGTCGCGCAGGGCGCGCAAGTGCTGCCAGCCGTAGTGGAAACGCGTGAAGTAGGTCTCGGAGTAGGCGCGGCCCCCCGCGTCGGCGCCGGGATCGAGGACCAGACGGGCCAGCGAGCGGCCGTCGATCCCCTCCTCCGGCGGCAGACCGACCAGGTCGAGCACGGTCGGCATCAGATCCACGGTGGCGACCTGAGCCTGGCTGCGCCCGCGGTCGCCCCAGGGCGTTCGCACGATGAACGGCACGTGGACGGTGGCGTCGTAGATGAAGAAGGTGTGGGTCTTCTCGGCGTGCTCGCCCAGGCTCTCGCCGTGGTCGGCCGTCAGCACCAGGACCGTGTGGTCCCACACCCCGGCGGTCTTGAGCCACGAGACCAGGCGGCCGACCACCTGGTCGGTGTAGGCCACCTCGCCCAGGTAGGGTTGGCCCTTGTGGCGCGAGGCGAAGGGCTCGGGCGGCTCGTAGGGGGTGTGCGGGTCGTAGAGGTGGACCCAGGCGAAGAAGGGCTTCTGCTTGACCGACTCCAGCCAGGGAAGGGCCAGGTCCATCACCTCGTCGCCCTTCTTCTGGACGGTGCCGAGGTTGACCACCTTGTACTTCGAGAGGTCGAAGTGGTCGGAGTAGGTGTCGAAGCCCTGGTCGAGACCCCAGCGCGAGTCGAGCACCCACGCGCCCACGAAGGCTCCCGTCGCGTAGCCGGCCTGTTTCATCCGCTCCGCCAGCGTCACCTTCGAGGGGTCGAGGAAGAAGCCGCCGTTGTCGCGCACGCCGTGGTGCGGGGGAATCAGGCCGGTGAAGATCGAGGCGTGCGAGGGCAGCGTCATCGGCGCGGTGGCCGTGGCCTGCTCGAACAACACCCCCTCGGCGGCGACGCCGTCGATGTTCGGGGTCCGGATCCCGCGGAACCCGTAGCTGCTCAGCCGATCAGCTCGCAGGGTGTCGAGCGTGACGACAACCACGTTGACGGACTTTGGGGATGGACGGCGACCCGCCAGTCGCTGGCGGGCCTCGGCGTCGGTGCGGGGCGGCCGGGTCCACAGCAAGGCCACCGCCGCCGCGACGAGCACGACCACGGTTAACCCGGCCGCCACCATCCAGCGGCGGTTCTTCACCGGGGGGGGCGCCGCCAGGACCTTCGGTGGTCTGCCGGAGGACCGCTTCCTTCTAGCCATAAGGCGACACGCTACTCGACGCCTTCGGCCGTGGTCAACTCGGCACCGGAGGGAGGGGAGGCTGACCCGGCTGACCGCCGTCCCTCGATCCAAGATTCCGTTTTGCCGACAACGGAAATCCGAATCCGGGCCGGTCGGCGTTGCGCCTCAGGCCAGTAAGATCATATACGAGAGTAACTTAGCTCTAGCGCTCTCCACCCTCAGTGATGGCGCGCCGGTTGCATGTTCGCCGATCACATGCTGACCCGCGCCGCATTCTGTTGGTCCCGCATTTTGGCCGGCCCTGGCGGTTCGCCGGGGATGGCAGGAGGGATTGAAGTGATCCGCTGCTCAAAGAAAACCGGGCCCCTCGCCGGGGGCCTCGCTCTCGCCATCGGGCTGACGCTCGTGGCCCCGCCCGCGTTTGCCACCGAGGCCCAGGCGCCGGCCCCGACGGCTCCCGTCCGTCCGACCCTCGCCGCGGCCGCAGCCGCGAAAGTGGAGGCCATGCCAGCCGCCGCGTTGGCTCAGGCCGCGCCGGTAGTCCCCGCTCCCACGACCTCGAGCGACAAGCCCTTCCTCAAGAGTGGCAAGGGTGCCGTCGCGATGGTGCTGATGGGGAGCATCCTGGGCTACATGGCCTACTCCTTCTCCCACGACCGCGTGAAGTCGCCGGCCAAGTAAGGAGATAGACAACATGCGCAGAATCTCGATCGTCGCGCTTCTTCTCCTCGCGGCGGCGCTTCCGCTCGCCGCCCAGTCCCTCACCGGCACCGTCACCGGCATCGTCAAGGACGAGCAGGGTGGCGTGCTGCCCGGCGTTACCGTCACCCTGATTGGCAAGACCGGCTCGCGGTCTATCGTCACCGGCGGCGATGGCACGTTCCGTTTCGCCGCCGTCGACCCCGGCACCTACTCGCTGACTTCGGAACTCCCCGGCTTCCGGGCGAAGCGCCAGGACAACATCGACGTGGGCATCGGCAAGGTGGCGGAGATCCCGATGACTCTCGGCGTGGGGGTGACGGAGACGCTGGAGGTCGTCGGCGAGGCGCCGGTGGTCGACGTGACCACCAGTGCTACCGACAACACGCTCTCGCAGGACATGCTCTTCAACCTGCCCATCCGCCCCGACAACGCGGCCAGTCAGCTCCTGGACTTCCTGCCCGGCATCAACAGCGGATCCGCCTTTGGCGGCAACGAGGACTACGGCAGCGCGCTTCTGGTGGACGGCGTGGACACGCGCGACCCCGAGGCGGGCTCGGCTTGGACCTTCTTCAGCTTCAACATCATCGAGGAGGTGCAGGTGGGCGGTCTCGGCGCCCCGGCGGAGTACGGCGGATACACCGGCGCCGTGGTCAACACCCTTACCAAGTCGGGGGGCAACCGGCACGCCGGCCTCTTCGACGCCTACTACACCAGGGGCAGCTTCTCCGGCGACAACGTCTCGCGCGAGGCCAAGCTGGCGAACCCCTCACTCACGGATCCGGCCGTGCTCAACAAGCGGCTGGACCTCAACGGCCAGTTTTCGGGCCCGATCATCAAAGACAAGCTGTTCTTCTTCGTGAATGCGCAGCGCTTCCAGATCGACGAGGACCCGAGCGGCCCGCGCACCAGCCGCACCGAGGTCAGCCCGCGCTTCAACGGCAAGCTCACCTGGCAGCCCGGGCCGAACGACAACGTGTCCGCCAACTTCCAGTGGGACTACTACAACGTGACCGGTCGCCCCGCGGTTGCCACGGCGCTGGCCACCGACGAACTCACCTACAACCAGGATTCCCCCGAGGCCATCTGGGGCCTCCAGTGGCGCCACCTGTTTGGTGCGCGGACCTTCACCGAGGTCAAGTACGCCGGCTGGTGGGGCTACTACTACCTCGACCCGAAGGTGAACTCGCCGATCTTCCTTGACGGCTCTACCGGCGGCTACTCAGGCGGCGGCGGCAGCTTCGGGTATTACGATCGAACCCGCAACCAGCTGAACGCCTCGGTCTCCCACTACGCGGAGGCCTTCGGCAAGCACGACCTCAAGTTCGGCGTAGAAATCGAGCGCAGCTCGGTGCGCAACCGCTATGGGTTCGTGAACGACATCTACTACTACGACTACACGGAGTACTACCCCAAGGGCGAGTACCTGGCCTTCAGCTACGGCTACGACCTCGACCAGACCAGCGCCCGCGAGTCGCTCTATGCGCAGGACTCGTGGAAGCCGACCAACCGCCTGACCATCAACGCCGGCGCCCGTCTGGACCTGATGCGCGGCCGCGGCAAGGAGCTGGACAAGAAGGTCTACGACGCCAAGAGCCTCGCCCCGCGCCTCGGATTCGCCTTCGACCTGACCGGCGACGCCAAGACCGTGCTCAAGGGTCACTACGGCCAGTACTACGAGGGCATCTACGCCGACCAGTACTACTCGGCGGTCTCCGGGATCCAGGATTTCGTGACCTACCTCTCCGACCCCGCTGGCGAGAAGTGCGGCCCGGCAGGCCGCTGCTTCACGGAGATCGACCGCTCGCCGTCGCCTCCCTCCCGGATCGACCCCGACATCAAGCACCCGCGTGTGGACGAGTGGACGGCGGGGATCGAGCGGGAGGTCTTCAAGAACGTGCGCCTCTCGGTCACCGGTCTCTGGCGGCAGGACCGCAACGTCCAGGGCTCGGTGTACCCGGACGCCCGGTGGACGAAGAAGACGGTAACCACCTCCACTACGGGCAACGATCCTTCGCTGCGGGGCAAGGACATCACCGTCTACGAGTGGGCGAACCGCGCCGAGTCGGAGAACAACATCCTGATCACCAACCCCGACGGCTTCCGCTACCTCGACCCGAGCGGGCAACTCCTCGGTACCGCGAGTACAGAGCGCAAGTACAAGGCCCTGATGTTCGTCGTAGACAAGCGCTTCAGCAACCGCTGGCAGGGGCGGATCTCGTACGTGTATTCGAAGTCGGAGGGCGTGCTGAACAACACCGGCTCCAGCACCTACGGCAAGTCCTCCTTCTACGAGACGCCGACCAACGCGCTCGTGAACACCCAGGGCCCGCTTACCAACGACCGGCCGCATGAGCTGAAGGTCTTCGGCTCCTGGCTGATCCCGACGGTCGAGGTGAACCTGAGCGGCTACTACCGCTACCTGAGTGGTCGGACCTACACGCCCTTCCAGCGGTTCGGCTCCAGCTCGATCAACTGGCCGACCTCGGCCGGCCGGCAGCCGTTCCTCGAGCCGCGCGGTGGCCGCCGGCTCGACGCCGAGAGCAACCTCGACCTGCGTATCGAGAAGGTCTTCAAGTTCGGCGGTGCCGCCGACCGGGTCTCCATCTACGCCGACATCCAGAACGTCTTCAATGAGGGGACCGTCATCACGAAGAACGCCCGGTGGCCCAACGTCGCGATTGCCGGCTACGACGATCCGATCGGGTTCGAGGCACCGCAGGCGCTCACCACGCCGCGCCGGGCGATCATCGGCGCGCGCTGGAGCTTCTGACGTAGAGTCCCGGGGGGTGCGTTTGTCGCACCCCCCGGGGACCGTTCCAGGCCCCGGCGCGGAATCCCGCCGCGCAACGAACGTTGACGGCTCGTCCTCGACTCGCCATCGCTGTCGGCCTATACTCCCGGCCGAATGACCAGGAATCGAGCGGCCGCGGTGGCCCTGCTGGCCGCTGCCGTCGCGGCGTGCCATCGGGATCCGCCGCTTCCATCAGACCTCAGCGGCCGTCTGGTCTTCGTCAGCGATCGCGGAGGGCGGGATGCCATCTACCAGAAGAAGCTGCCTGCCGGCGAAGCCGAGTTGTTGCTCGGTCTCCACGAGCCGGTCGGGGATCCGGCGCTCTCGCTCGATGGCCAGGCCCTGGCGTTCAGCATGGGCGGCCGCATCGGCATCATGGATGTCGCCGCCCGCGTCCCGCGATTCCTGACCCTGGGCGTCGACTGGAAGGACTCGCGTCCGGCCTGGCGACCCGACGGCAAGGCGCTGGCGGTCATCTCCCGGCGACCCGATGCCCAGAACCACGACATCCACCTGCTGTTCACCGCGACGCCTACCGGAGTTGAGGCCCGCCAGCCGTTGACCGACACCCCAGGGCTGGACGAGACCGCGGCCGCCTTCAGTCCGGATGGCAGCTTCCTGGCCCTGGTCCGATCGGGCGGCGTCTACCGTTTGGAGCCGGGGACCGACCGCGCCTCCCGGCTGATCACCGGTTTCCGGGTGATGCGGGGGGTGGCCTTTCTGACCTCGGGCCGGCTGCTCTCCCCCTGGACCGAGGGAAAGCTGTTCGGTCTCGATATGATGGAGACCGACGGCAAGGGCCGGGAGACGCTGGCCCAGGGCAGCGTGTTCTACCGGGAGGTCGCCGCTTCGCCCGACGGCCGCTACCTGGCCGCCACCGTCGGTTTCGAGACCGACGTCATGAGATTGCGCCAGCGGGCCGAGATCCGCCTCTTGGACGCGCGCGGGCAGGCGGTCGGAGTGCTGGCTCGCTCCTGGCGCAGCAATAGCCATTCGCCGGTTTGGGGGCGCTAGGAGGTACGTTATGCGAAAGCTGTGCTGGAGCGTGATGGCGGTCCTGCTGCCGTTGACGGCGAGCGCCGGCGAGGGCTCGGCCGACCTGGTTCTCTCCGGGGGCAACCTGGTTACGCTGGATCCGGCCCGGCCGCGAGCGACGGCGGTGGCCGTCCGGGGCGGGCGGATTGTGGCCGTCGGCGGGGAAGCCGAGGTTCGGCCATTCGTGGGCCCCGCCACCCGTCGGATCGACCTCAAGGGGAGGACGGTCCTGCCGGGCCTGACCGATGCTCACGTCCACGTTATGGGCTTGGGTCAGGCGCGGGAGAGCCTGAGCCTGGTGGGCGCCCAGAGCCTGGACCAAGCGCTGCGGCGGGTGGCGGAGAAGGCGAAGGGCCTGCCGCCGGGGGAGTGGGTGCTGGGCCGAGGCTGGGATCAGAACGACTGGCCCGAGAAGCGCTTTCCGACCGCCGCCGAGCTGGACCGGGTTTCCGGCGATCGTCCGGTGTTTCTGGTTCGCGTCGACGGTCATGCCGGCTGGGCCAACTCCAAAGCGCTGGCCCTCGCGGGCGTGGACCGGGGGACACCCGATCCGCCGGGGGGACGCATCATCCGAGGCCCCGACAACGCGCCCGCCGGGGTCCTGGTGGATGCCGCGCAGGGTCTGGTCGCCGCCAAGATTCCTGCCGCTTCCCGGGACACCCGCAAGCGGCACTTGGCGCTGGGTCTCAAGGCCGCTGCCGAAGCCGGGCTCACCTCGGTGCACGACGCGGGCGTCGATCTTGACGACGTGGCGCTCTACAAGGAACTGCTGGCGGAGCAGGCCCTGCCCATCCGTGTCTACGTTATGCTCCGCGGACCTCGGGAGTTCCTGGCCCGAGGCGGGGCTTTGAAGCCGGAGGTCGGGCTGGGGGACGGCCGACTCTCGATTCGGGCCATCAAGGCGGTGGCGGACGGTGCCCTGGGCTCCCGGGGGGCGCTGCTCCTGGCTCCCTACTCCGACGAGCCGGGAGTGAGCGGCCTGCTCACCTTCGACCAGGCGGACTTCGGGCGGCTCCTGGAACGGGCCGCGGTCCAGGGCTTCCAGGTGGCCACCCACGCCATCGGCGACGCCGCCAACCGTTTGGTGCTCGACGCCTACCAGAAGGCCCTGGCCGGCAACGGGGCCGCTCACCGCTTCCGAGTCGAGCACGCCCAGATCCTGGCCCTCGCCGACGTCCCTCGCTTCAAGGCGCTGGGCGTGATCCCGTCCATGCAGCCCACCCACTGCACCAGCGACATGTACTGGGCGGAAGACCGCGTGGGCGCCGAACGTGGCAAGGGCGCCTACCTGTGGAAGACCTTCCTGAAGCAGGGGGTACCGGTGGCCGGGGGCAGCGATGCGCCGGTGGAGTCGATCGCGGTCCTTCCCGGCATCCATGCAGCCATCACCCGACAGGATGCCAAGGGCTGGCCCCCGGAGGGTTGGCACCCCGAGGAGAGCGTCACTCCCCTGGAAGCCGTGCAGGTGTTCGCGAGAGACGCGGCGTTCGCGGCTTTCGAGGAGGCGGATCGGGGCAGCATTGCCCCCGGCAAGCGGGCCGACTTCACGGTGCTGACCCGCGACGTCACCACCATCGCGCCTGCCGAGGTCCTGAAGACGGAGATCTCGCTCACCATGGTGGGTGGAGAGGTCGTCTACCAGGCCCCGGGCCGGTAGCGCAGCGGGCATATACTGGCGGTCTATGGCCACCGCAGCCCAGCCGTCTTCGGGCGAACGCCCGGTCTTCCACTCCTGGGTCGCCAATCGCGAGGTGCCAGGCGAGGCGGGCGCTCGCGACGTCCTGAGTCCTTCCACCGCTAGGCCCTTTGCCCAGGCGAGCCTGCTCTCCGCCGAGCAGGCCTCGTCGGCCATCTCCGCCGCTCTTCAGGCGTTTCCCGCCTGGAGCGCTCTCTCGCTCCGGGAGCGCGGCCGGCATCTGCTGGCGCTCCGGGAGCGGCTGCTCCTGAAGTCGGAAGAGATTGCCGACCTGGTGGCCGAGGAGCAGGGGAAGCCGGTGGCCGAAGCCCACCTGGTGGAGATCTTCCCTTCCCTCGAATGCCTGAAGCACCTGGGCGAGCACGCCGAGGACCTGCTGGGCGAGGACCCGGTGGATGCCGAGGTTCTCCTCTTCGCGCACAAGGACTGCCGCCTCCTCTATGCGCCTTACGGCGTCGTGCTGGTGATCACCCCCTGGAACTACCCCCTGTCCATCTCCCTCACCGGGGTGGCGGCGGCGCTGGTCGCCGGCAACACGGTGGTCCTGAAGCCGGCGCCGGCCACCACCTTGATCGGCCTCAAGCTCGGCGAGCTGTGCCGGGACGCGGGACTGCCCCCGGGGGTGGTGAACGTGCTGGCGCTAGACGACGTCCTGGCCCCGACCCTGGTCGAGGACCCACGCCTGGGCAAGATCGTCTTCACCGGCAGCGTGGCCACCGGCAAGAAGGTGATGGCCGGGGCCGCCAAGCACCTGACTCCAGTGGTTCTGGAGCTCGGGGGCAAGGACGCGGCGATCGTGTGCCGGGACGCCCGTCTGGAGCAGGCGGCCCGGGGCATCGTGTGGGGCGCTTTCCTGAACGCCGGTCAGACCTGCGCTTCGGTGGAGCGGGTCTACGTCGAGGCGCCGGTGGCGGAGGCCTTCGTCGCTCAGGTGGTGGCGGAGACCAGGACCTTGCGTCAGGGGGATCCCCGGGCCGCCGAGGTGGACCTGGGCCCCATGACCCTGGAACGACAGCGCACCCTGGTGGAAGAGCACGTGGCCGACGCGGTGGCCAAGGGGGCCAGGGTCCTGACCGGCGGAGCCCGGGGTGACGGGCCGGGCTACTTCTATCCACCTACCGTGCTGGTGGATGTCGATCACAGCATGCGCATCATGCGTGAGGAGACCTTCGGACCGGTGCTGCCGATCATGAAGGTGGAGTCGTTGGACGAAGCCATTCGTCTGGCCAACGACAGCGACTATGGGCTGACCGCCAGCGGCTGGACCCGGAGCGCCGACACCGCCCGCCGCCTGCAACGGGAACTTTCCGCCGGGGTGGTGACCATCAACGACTGCGTGGCCAGCTTCGCCGAGCCCACGGCACCCTGGGGCGGCTTCAAGCAAAGTGGCGTCGGCCGCACCCACGGCATGGCCGGCCTGCGGGAGATGGTGCAGGTCAAGTACGTGAGCCGGGACACTTCGCGGCGGCCTCTGGTCTGGTGGTTCCCCTACGGCGACGCCTTCCGGCGCTTGATGGTGATCCAGGCCCGCGCCTTTCACGCCCGATCCTTGCTCCGCCGGCTGCTCGCTCAGGCCGCCATCCTGCGCTTCGGGCGCTTCTGGAAGCGGGCCAACCTGCCCGGCGTGCTGCTGAACCTCGACAAGTTGTTCTAGTCGTGGCTTCCGGGTCCCAACTCTCAGCCGCCAAACGACCCAAGTGGTTCCACATCACCATGGGCGTGGTGTTGATTCTGGTCACCGTTGCCCTCTGGGTCTTCTGGCAGATCCTGGGGGCCGAGGCCACCAGGATCTCGACCGGCAGCACCTTGCGTTGGGTGGTCTACTTCTTCGGCACCGTGCTCTTCCTGCTGCTGCTCGGCGGGCTGGGGCTGATGATCGTGCTGCTGGTGCGTGAGGTGCGCCTGAACGAGCGGCAGTCCAACTTCGTGAGCGCGGTCACCCACGAGCTCAAGACCCCGGTGGCGTCGCTCCGGCTCTATCTCGATACCCTGGAGCTGCGCGAGGTCCCGGACCAGAGGCGGCGCGAGTTCTATCACACCATGCGCGAGGACCTGGATCGGCTGAACGCCACCATCAACAACGTGCTGAACGCCGCCATGTACACCGACCGGCCGGTGGTGGAGCCAAGGCCCCTGGACCTGGTCCGACTGGTGCGCCGGGCGGTGGAACTCACCCGGACCCGCCACCAGTTGGCGAAGGATGCGGTGACCTTGACCGCGCCCGAGTCGCTTACGGTGCGCGGCGACACCACCGCCCTGGAGACGGCGGTGCTCAACCTGCTCGACAACGCCGTCAAGTACTCGAAGGAGAAGGTGAAGATCGAGGTGGAGCTGGCGTTGACCGTGACCGGGGAAGCCCGGCTCCGGGTGAGGGATCACGGCATCGGCATGAGCCGCGCCCACCTGCGTTTTGTGTTCAACCGCTTCTATCGCATCGGATCCGAGGTGAGGCGCAGCCGCACCGGGACCGGGCTCGGCCTCTTCATCGTCAAGTCGGTGGTCAAGGCGCACAAGGGGACCATTGCCGCCGAGAGTCCCGGAGCCGACAAGGGGGCGACCTTCACCATCACCCTGCCCGGGGTGATGACCGCCGAGGAGGCATCGAGGAGCATGGCCGCACATGGCTGACCGGATCCTGATCGTAGAAGACGAAGCGCACCTGGCCCAGGGCATCCGCTTCAACCTGGAGCTCGAGGGCTATGAGGTCGAGGTGATCGACGACGGCAACGCGGCCCAGGCGCGCCTCACCGCGCCCCCCGCCGATGAAGAAGGCTTCGACCTGGTGGTGCTCGACGTGATGTTGCCCGGCACCGACGGCTTCGCGGTGGCGCGGGCCATGCGTAAGGCGGGCAACTTCACCGCGGTCTTGATGCTCACCGCCAAGGGCCTGCCGGCCGACGTGGTGACGGGCCTGGAGGCGGGGGCCGACGACTACCTGCCCAAGCCTTTCGACCTGCAGGTGTTGTTGGCCCGGGTGAAGGGCCTGCTGCGGCGCCGCGACTGGACCCGCGGTCCGGCAGATGAGCCGGCGACGGCCGAGATCGGCGAGGCCTTGGCGGACTTCCGGAACTTCGAGATCGAGGTTCGCGGTGAGCGCTTCCCCATGACGGTGCTCGAAACCATGCTGCTCAAGCTGCTGTGGCAGAACGCGGGCCAGGTGGTCGCCAAGGGCGACATCTTGCAGAAGGTCTGGAACCTGAATCCCGATACCGAGACCCGCGCCGTCGACAATTTCATCGTGCGCTTGAGGCGCCACCTGGAGAAGGACCCCGCCCACCCCACCCACCTGCTCACGGTGCGGGGCGCCGGCTACAAGCTCGTCGTCTAACGTAAGCCACAGAGATGCGGAGGCACAGAGAAGCAGAAGAAGACACCGCCGGCCAGAAGCGGAACATGCGGCGATAGGTGTCCGACGCGCGACTCGCGAGGCCGGAACCTGGCGATCAGCGATCGGCACTCAGCGTCCAGCAACGGATGGCGTCCGAGCCCGTGGGACGCAGCAGTCAGCTACCGCAGGGTGCAGCGCGCCCCAACCTCCTAGCCGCCGCTGACGGGGGGGATGAAGACCACCTCGTCGCCTTCGGCCAGGGGCGCGTCGAACGCCGCATAGCGCCGATTCACCGCCGCCGCCAGGCTGCGCCGCCGCAGGGCCAGGGTCGGGTGCTCTTTCACCAGGTGGCGCCACACGTCCTCAGGGGTGGCCGGCTCCGGCAGCTCCAGCTCCAGCTCGGAGCGACCCAGGGCGTCCCGGAGCACGGCGAAGAGGCGGACCCGCACCTTCATGGCCCCCAAGGTACGACCGATTAGGGGGCGCGCGCAAGCGGCCTTAGACTTGAAGGTCGGCCTCAGCCAGCAGGCCCGGACAGGGGAATCGGGAGTGCCCAAGGACCGCTTCGGACGCGAGATCAACTACCTCCGGATCTCGGTGATCGATCACTGCAACCTGCGCTGCGTCTACTGCATGCCGCTCAAGGGCCTGAGCTTCATCCCCTCTCCCGAGCTGCTCACCGCCGAAGAGATCGAGCTCACGGCTCGCGCCGCGGTTCGGCTCGGCTTCCGGAAGTTCCGCTTGACGGGCGGTGAGCCCACGCTCCGGCCCGATATCGTGAACATCGTGGAGCGGCTGAGCGCGGTCTCCGGGGTCGAGGACCTGGCGATGACCACTAACGGCATCCTGCTGCCGCGAATGGCGGAACGCCTGGCCGGGGCCGGCCTCACCCGCCTCAACATCCACGTGGACACCTTCAACCCCGAGCGGCTCAAGAAGCTGATGCGCTTCGGCACCCTGGAGGAGATCGAAGCCGGGATCCAGGCGGCCGAAGCGGCTGGGCTTCTGCCCATCAAGATCAACTGCGTGGTCACCCGCGACTACAACGAGACCGACGTGGTGGACATGGCGCGGCGGGCCCGGGAGCGGGGCTGGCACGTGCGCTTCATCGAGCTCATGCCGTTGGGTGGCGGCGAGGCCGCCCACATAGCGCTCTCCCAGTACGTGCCCTCTCGGGAGAGCCGGGAGCGGATCGAAGCCGCGCTGGGTCCGCTGCTGCCGATCCCGGGCGGCGATCCGGCCGACGAGGCGCGCAACTACCGCTTCCAGGGCTCGCCCAACGGCGAGGTGATCGGCTTCATCAGCCCGGTGAGCGAGCCCTACTGCGGAAGCTGCAACCGCATGCGTCTCACCGCCGACGGCAAGTTCCATCTCTGCCTGCTGAACGACGACGAGCTGGACGTGAAGGCGGCGATCCGCTCGGGGGGCGGCCTGGAGGCGGTGGAGGCCATCCTGGCCAAGGCGGTCGCCGCCAAGCCCACCGGTCATCGCCTGGAGGAGGGGGTCTCCACCGAGGTCCGCTCCATGTTCCAGATCGGCGGCTAGGGAGGGCCCGGGGCCCGCTGGCTCCGGTCGCCGCGGCCGAGTGGTAGCATCAGGCTGACGGGAGGTTGTCTCGATGACCCGCCGGGAGCTGGAGAGGGAACTGGACGGCCTGAGCAAGGCCGACAAGGCGGCGGTGGTTCAACGTCTGGCGCTCGAGATCGCCGACGCCTGGCCGGGAATCGAACAGAGTCGCGACATCGCCGGGGGCGCCGCTTGTCTGGTGCGGACGAGGATCCCGGTCTGGGTTCTCGAGAGCTACCGGCGCTTGGGTTGGAGCGAAGCCCGCCTGCTCACCAACTACCCAACGCTTCGCGCGCTCGACCTGGTGCAGGCGTGGGCCTACGCCGATGTGCATGGCGAGGAAATGGACGCTGCCATCGCCGCCAACGAGGCTGCCTGATCGGTGGCGCGTCTTTGCGCGG
>DATECU010000306.1:0-16064 GCA_035286745.1 Vicinamibacteria bacterium
CTCGGATGAGGTCGCCGGTCCCTGCCCCGCCAGGCTGCGGTAGAGGCCGAGCCGCTCGCCGATGTAGAGCGTAAGTACGTCGAGGAAGGCGAGCGTCGCCTCCGACAGTCGCGCCAGCAGTGCATCCCGCTCCATGAGGCGACGCCATTGTGCCACGCTCGCCGGCCTTTCCCACCCGGCGACGCCCCTGGCGGCATCGCCCTTGCCCAGGGCTTGACATGAGCATTTCGGAAGTAGCGGTTCCGAAATGAGACCTGCTCGCATTCCGGGTCCCGGTCTTCACGCGCCGGGCCCGCCGCGAGACGGCGGTCCATCCGAAGCTCTACCTCTTCGACGCCGGCGTGTTTCGCTCCCTGAGGCCGCGAGGACCCCTCGACCGTCCGGAGGAGATCGAGGGCGCCGCCCTCGAGGGGCTGGTGGCCCAGCACCTGCGTGCCTGGAGCGCCTACCGCGGCGGCACCGACCTCTTCTCCTGGCGCACCCGGGCCGGACTGGAGGTGGACTTCGTGGTCTATGGCGAAGGCGGATTCTGGGCGGTCGAGGTCAAGAACACGGGCCGAGTACGGCCGGAGGATCTACGCTCCCTCGAGGCCTTCGCCGCCGAGTATCCTGAATGCACGCCGCTCCTCGTCTATCGCGGCCAGGAGCGCCTGCGCGCCGGCAAGGTCTGGTGCATCCCCGCTCAGCGATTCCTCAGCGAGCTCCACCCCTCACGCTCCCTGACCGCCCGCCCCAAGAGGTAGCCGGCTCCCCCGACTGCGTTCCCCCTATCCGAGCTTCCGTTTGGCCTCGGGGTAGGCGAGGGCTCGCTCGATGTTGTTCTCCTTGGAATCCACGATCTCCTGGTAGACCTTGCGGGCGGAGGCCTTGTCCCCGGCCTTCTCGTAGGCGCGGGCCAGCAGGAGCTTGCGGAAGGGGTCGGGATCGGCATCGTTAGACTGCGTCAGGTGCTCGATGGCGGCCTTGAAGTCCCCGGCCTCCAGCTTCAAGTACCCGGCCAGGTAGTGGTAGGCAGGCACGAAGCGCCTGCTGGCTTCGCCGCCCTGGTCGATCATCTTCTTGAGGGTCTCGGCTTCCTTCTGGGCGTCCTCGTGCTTGCCCATGCGGGACAGGGTGCGGCCGCGGCCGTGGTGCAGCCGGCCCAGCCAGATCTGCTTGTCCTGCTCGGAGATGTCGGCTCCCGGCACGCGCTCGAAGCCCTTCTCGTAGTGCGTGAGGGCCTCCTCCAGGCGTCCGTTCTCCAGGTTGATGCGGGCCATGGAGTTCCAGATGAAGACCTCGGGCAGCCCCGGCGACCCGCCGCTTCGCCGGTACTCTTCGAGGAAGGTCGCCAGGCTGGCCAGCGCCAGGTCGGGGTGGCCCTCATAGAGGTGGCTGAAGGCGATGCCGTAGAAGACCGCGCCGGGAGCGGCCTCCTTCGCCTTCTTGGACCTGGCGGTCTCGAACAGCTGGCGGGCCATGCCGTAGTCGCCCAGGAGCAGATGGACGTTGCCGAGCAACGCGTAGGCGCGGGCGCTGGTGGCGTCGAGCGCAATCGCTCGCTCGAAAGCCGTCTTGGCTGGCTCGAGTTGGCCCAGGTTGAGCTGGACCTGGCCCAGCAACATCGCCACCGTTCGGTCTTCTGGAAGGTCGGCGTGGAGCCGGACCAGGATGGCCGCAGCCTCCTGCGACTTGCGCGAGCGATTGAGCATCCCCGCTTCCAGGTAGCGCTGCTCACCGGGAGACGCGTTCTTCGCGAGGGTCACGGCCTTGTCGAGAATGGGCTTGGCGTCGGCTGCCGGCTGGGTGGCGGAACCCAAGAGGTACTGGGCGAAGGCGAAATCGGGGTCTGCGGCTACCGCTTGCTTGGCCAGGTCCTTGACGCGGGCCGCCGGCTCGAAGTTCTCGATCTTGCCGAGGGCCTCGACCACCCGCGCCCTGGCTTCGGTCGAGGTGGTGGTGAACGCCAAGGCCTTGGCCTTCCCAGTCTCCGCCGCGTTCGCCGCTGCCCCCATGAGAAGGACGGCTCCCAGCACCCGCAACCCCAGCTTGCTCATTGGCATCGCTCCTCGCTTGAAAACGCCTGGCCCCCGGTCGGCCATCATAGCGCGCCTGTTGCCCGACGGGGCTAGTCTGGCGTCCAGGCCGGCAGGCGGGTTCGCTTGTGACAGTCTCAGAAGTCACACAAGGCCCAAGACGCGTGGCCGCAACGGGAGGACACTTGGGCTCATGAGCCGAGAACTCAAAGTCCTCGAACGTCACTTCCGGCACTGGCGGGCGAAGGGCCTGGTCGGTCCCGAGCAGGAAACCGACCTCAAGCAAGCCAGCGCCGAGCTGGTCCGGAGTAGCACCAGCAGCGTGGTTCGGATCGCGCTTGGTGGACTGGGCGCCGGTCTGCTGTTGGCCGGGCTGGTCCTCATCGTGGCCGAAAACTGGGGTGCCATCCCGCGCTACGCCAAACTCGGGTGCTGGGCCGCCCTCCAGGTTGGGTTCCTGTATCTGGCTCATTGGCTAGGCGAGCGGTTCGAAGACCGACCCTATCTGGCGGAGGCGTTCGCTCTGCTGGCCGGCGGGTGGGTCTTGGGCGGCATCGCCCTGGTCAGCCAGATCTACCACCTGGACTCGCGCCCGCCGAACGGAGTCTGGCTGTGGCTGGCCCTGGTGCTGCCGGCCGCCTGGCTTCTGGCGCGACGCGCCACCGCCGCCGTCGTCTTGACCGCTCTCACCGTGGCCCTGGCGCTGGAGGTGGGGGAGGCGGATTCGTGGCTTCGCGCAACCCGAGTGGACAGCCCCTGGTTGTTCCTGGCGATCCCGATCTTGGCCGCCGGTCTGGTCTCTTGGTTGCCCCATCCCGCGGCTTGGCTTCGCGAGTGGGTCGGGAGCTGGGTGTTCGCCGCGTCGAACTTCTTTCTTCTGGTGTTCGGGGCCGTCCAGGAGTTCGACCACACGTCGTTGGGCAACGCCTGGTTCCTGGTCGCCTCGGCCGGCTTGCTGGGCTTCGGGTTGCCAGCGCGCTGCCTGCCCCGGGCCTGGGATGGCCTGACCAGCCGCCTGCTGCTCGCCCTCACCCTCGTCCCCTGGGCCATCCTGGGCTCCCAGTACGACGCTGGCGCGCCGAGCGACACGCTGGCAGTGGGATTGGCCTGGGTGATCCAGCTCGGCCTGGCGGTCCTGGTCATTCGTTCGGCGGCGCAGGCGGCCGCTTCCTCGTGGGTCAATGCGGGGTATCTCGCTCTCCTGGCAGGCATCGTCACTCGCTACTTCGACTTCTTCGGCGAGTACCTGGAGGGCGGCACCGCACTGGCGGCTACCGGCGTCTTGCTACTGTTCATCCTCTACTCGCTGGAGAAGGCCCGACGCCGCACGCTCCGGAAGGAGGCTCTGGCATGAAGCGATTGATCGGCCTCGCCGTCTTTCAGGTGGTGGTCCTGTTGGGCTGGGCCGCGCAGAACGAATACGTGCGGGCCACCGCTCCCACCTTCCGCATCCCGCTCCAGCCCCGCGACCCCTACGACGTGCTGCGCGGCCGCTACTTCATCCTGAACCCGAGCGATGCCGCGATCAAGACCGGTCTCGATGGCGTGCTGCTCCCGGCCGAGGAGGTGAAGCGGTTCCTGGGAACCGACGTCGCCTTCGTCGGTACCGCCCTGGTGGGCTTCTGCCCTCAGGAACAGCGGCACCGCGTCTGTGCCCTGGCCAGGTCGAAGGAGCCGCTGTCCGGAAAGCCGGGGCAGTACTGGTCTCGCGCCGGGCTGACGGTCCGCTGGGAGGACCGCACCTGGCGCGCGGGGAAGGAGGTCCCCGAGCCCGGCTACCGCGTCCACGTCGATCTCGGGCTCGATCGCTTCTTCCTGCCCAATCGCGCCGTCTTGCCGGCCCGGGAGAACGAGCCGGGCTGGGAGGTTGAGGTGTGTCATCGCCCCGGCCTCACGCCGCTCCCCAGGCGACTCCTGTTCAAGGGCCAGCCGGTCTTCGGCGACTGAGGATCCCCCCCCAACGGTTCGGGCCTACAATCGGCCAGGACCATGCTGGGCGACGGGCGAATCCTGGGACGCCGGAGAGCCGATGCCTTCACCTTGCAGTGGCACCTGACGAATGCCTGCGAGCTCCACTGCCGGCACTGTTACGACCGTAGCCAACCCGGCTCGCTGCCGATCGAGCAGGCGCTCGAGGTCCTTCGGTGCTTTCTCGCCTTCTGCGACCGGCGCCGGGTGCGGCCTCGCCTCTGCCTGACCGGCGGCAACCCCTTCCTCTATCCCGGCTTCTTCGAGCTCTACCAGGCGGCGGCCCGCGCCCAGGTCCCGCTCTCGATTCTGGGGAACCCGGTGGGCGAGGCCTTGATCGAGCGTCTGCTGGCCATCCGCAAGCCAACCTACTATCAGGTGAGCCTGGAGGGGCTGGAGGCGACCGACGACGAGATGCGGGGGATCGGTCACTTCCAGCGCACGCTGCGCTTTCTTGCGACTCTCAAGCGGGTGGGCGTTTGCTCTCACGTTATGCTGACGCTCAACCTGCGCAACCTGAGCGAGGTGCTGCCGCTGGCCGAGTCGCTCCGGGGGCTGGCCGACCGCTTCACCTTCAACCGGTTGTCGCAGGTGGGGGAGGGCGCCACGCTGGCCCAGCCCACGCTCGAAGAATACCGGGCCTTCCTGCGCGACTACGCCCTCGCCGCCGAACGGAACCCTGCCCTTCGCTTCAAGGACAACCTCTTCAACCTCGACCGGCGTCGGCGGGGGCAGCCGCTCCTCGGCGGCTGTACCGGGTACGGATGCGGAGCCGCCTTCAACTTCATCGCGCTTCTGCCCACCGGCGAGGCCCACGCCTGCCGCAAGTTCCCCTCCCCCATCGGGGACGTGGCTGGGGCCGGCTTCGACGCCGTCTACGATTCGCCGGAGGCGCGGCGGTACAGGTTAGGCTGCACCGAGTGTCGATTCTGTTCGCTGCGGAGCCGCTGCGGGGGGTGTCTGGCGGTCACCTACGGGCAGGGCGGGGACCCGCTCCGCCACCGCGACCCGCACTGCTTTCGAGGAGCCTACAGTGCCAGCTCGTCGGCGATGGGGACGAGGGCGCCGATCACGAAGGCGATGTGCTCTTCCAGGGGTCGGCCCAGGGCCTCGGCCCCGCCGTAGACGCAGTTGCGATCCACCGAGCGGGCGAAGGCCTTGTCCTTGAGCTTCTTGGCGACCGAGTCCACCGGCAGGTCGGCGATCTTGCGGGAGGGTCGCACCTTGACACAGGCGCCCAAAAAGCCCACCAGTTCGTCGCAAGCGTAGAGCGCCTTGCGGAGCGGCGTGTCGCGCGGGATGCCCATGTAGTCGGCATGCGAGCAGATGGCGTCGACGATCTCCGCCGGGTAGCCTCGCTCGCGCAAGATTCGGCTGCCCACGTGGAGGTGAGTCTCCTCGGTCGGGTTCCGTTCGTAGTCGAAGTCGTGGAGCAGGCCCACGATCCCCCAGGTCTCGATTTCAACGGGATCGCTCACGCCAAACCATTGGGCGTAGGCGCGCATGGCCTCCTCCACTCCCCGCCCGTGCTTGCGCAGGGCGTCGGACTCGGTGAACTCGTGGAGGAGGGCCAGGGCCTGTTGGCGGCGGTTCTGATGGTCGGACATGGGCGAAGGATATCGTGGTACCTTCGCCGCCGCCATGGACGCCCGGCCCCGACTCCCGGTCTCGCTACTCTTGGGCTACGGCGTGGGCTCGGTGGGCACGGGGATGTTCACGACCGTGCCCGGTCTCCTTCTTCTCTACTTCATGACCGACACCCTGGGCATCCCCGCCGGGTTGGCCGGCTGGGCGGTGTTCGTGCCCAAGCTCTGGGACGTGCTCATCGATCCCCTGGTGGGGACGCTCTCGGATCGCACCCGATCGAGGCTAGGCCGACGGCGGCCCTACCTGCTGGCGGGCGGCTTGCTGCTGCCCGTGTTTTTCGCCGCCCTCTTCAACGTGCCCGTCTTCGCCTCGCAGCGGGCCAGCTTCCTGTACGTCGCCTTCGCTTTTCTGCTGGCTGCTACCGCCTTCGCTGTTTTCCAGGTGCCCTACCTGGCCATGCCGGCCGAGATGACGCGGGACTATCACGAGCGCACGACGCTGATGGCGTACCGGGTAGCCTTCATGTCGGCCGGCGTCCTGACCGGAGGGGCGGCCGCTCCGCTGCTGGTGCAAGCGGGCGGTGGCGGTCGCCCGGGTTATGCGCTGATGGGCGTGGTGTTGGGGTGTGTGTGCCTGGCCACCTTGCTCGGCGCCTTCTTCGCCACCCGTCGTGCGCCACGCCTGGAGCACGTCGAGAGCAGCCTCGGCTTTGGCCAGCAGCTTCGGGCGGCCGCCGGCAACCGTCCCTTCTTCGTCCTGCTGGCCGGCTACTTCCTGCAACTGGCCGCCCTCTCCTGTCTGCTGTCGGCGGTGCCTTTCTACGCCAAGTACGTCCTTCGCGGGAACGCTCGAACCGTGACCCTCCTGTTCGCCTGCCTGATCGTGCCGGCCATGGCGGCCATGCCGGCGTGGAACCTGCTTTCACGCCGCCTGGGCAAGCTGGGTAGCTACGCTCTGTCGACAACCGCCTTCGCCGCCATCAACCTGTCGCTCCTTGCCGGATCGCCGGAGCGTTCGCATCTCATCTACATTCAGGTGGTGCTCCTGGGCCTGGCCTACGCGGGCGCGCAGCTCTTTCCCTTCTCGATGCTGCCCGACACCATTCACGCCGACCAGGCCCGCTCCGGCCTGCGGCGCGAGGGGGCCTTCACCGGCGTGTGGACCGCCAACGAGAAGACCGGCATGGCGGTGGGGGCACTGCTGGCCGGCCTGCTGCTCGACTTCATGGGCTTCAAGGAGTCGGTACCAGGGCAGGTGGTCAGCCAAACGGCCCACGCGCTGGTGGGCATTCGGATAGCGTGTGCTGGGTTGCCGCCCCTGCTCCTGCTGCTCAGCTTGCCGATCCTGCGTTTCTACGACCTCGGCCCGGAGCGGCTGGCCAGCCTGGACCGGGAGGCGCTGCTCTCGAAGCAAGGAGAGGCATGAGGATTCCCGAGCAGGGCCTGACCAAGCAGGAGGTCTTCGCTCGCCTGGACGCCTATCGAGCCCACGATCTGGAGAGCCACGACGGGCGGGCTCTCGCCTACCTCTACGAGTCGGGCCGCCGCGACGTCGACGAGGTGGGGAAGCAGGCCCTGGCCCTCTTCCTTTCCAAGAACGGTCTCGACCCCACCGTCTTCCCCAGCCTGCTGCGGCTGGAGAACGAGGTGGTGGCCATGGCCGCGGCGCACCTGGGCGGCGGACCGGATGCCGCCGGCACCTTTACCAGCGGCGGGACGGAGAGCCTGATCCTGGCGGTGAAGACAGCTCGCGACTACGCCCGCGCTCGCCGGCCCGAGATCCGCCATCCGGAGATGGTGCTCCCCGCCACCGCCCACGCCGCCTTCCACAAGGCCGGACACTACCTGGGCGTGAAGCCGGTGCTCACGCCGGTGGACCCTGTCTCGTTCAGAGCCGATCCTGAGGCGATGCGGCGCGCCATCACGCCGCGCACCATCCTGCTGGTAGGCTCCGCCGTTTCCTACGCCCACGGGGTGACCGACCCCATTCGCGAGCTGGGCGAGCTGGCGCTGGCCCACGACATGTTGCTGCACGTGGACGGCTGCATCGGCGGCTTCCTGCTGCCCTATTTCCGCAGGTTGGGGGCGCCGGTCCCCGATTTCGACCTGGCGGTGCCCGGCGTCAGCTCGCTGTCGATGGACTTCCACAAGTACGCCTACGCGCCCAAGGGCGCCTCGGTCGTTCTCTACCGCGACGCCGCCCTGCGCCGGCACCAGTTCTACGCCTGCGCCGACTGGACCGGTTATGCGATGGTGAACGCGACCATCCAGAGCACCAAGTCGGGCGGCCCGCTGGCCGCCACCTGGGCGGTGTTGAACCTGGTGGGAGATAGCGGCTACCTGGAGCTGGCTCGCCAAACGCTGGAGGCAACCCGGGCCATTGCTGCCGGTATCGAGAGCATCCCCGGGCTCAGCCTGCTCGGCCGGCCCGACGCCTCGCTGCTGGCCGTCGCCGGCCAGGACCTGAGCGTCTTCCAGGTGGCCGACGAGATGCGGGAGCGGGGCTTCTACGTGCAGCCGCAGTTGGCGCGCCACGGCTCGCCGCCCTCCATCCGCCTGTCGGTGACGGCCGCCAGCCTCTGCCAGGCCGAAGCTCTGCTCTCGGCCTTCCGGGCCTCGGTGGCCGCGGTGCGGGCGGCCACCACCCAGGATCAGGCGACGGCTCTCTGGGCGGCCGTGGAAGGGCTGACCTCGGGGGGCGGCTCCCCCGAGGCCTTCGAGCGACTGCTGGCCCTGGCGGGCGTCACCGGTGGGGTGTTGCCCGAGCGCATGGCCACCATCAACGAGCTGCTGAACGCGTTGCCGGCCGAGGTCACGGAAGAGCTGCTCTTGACCTTTCTGAACCGCCTCTTCAGCTCGAAGCTGGAACCTAATCAGTAGGCGATGCCCTGTTTGGCGGCTCGGGCCTTGAGCGACTGCACGACCTGGGCGTCGAAGCCGTCGGCCGAGGCCGTCTGCGTTTGCAGGTGCTTCTCGCGCTGCTGCTGCAGGGTCAGGATCCGGGCCTGGATTTTGTCTCGCCGCTCCTTCTGGGTCTTGAGGTAGGCGAGGGCTTCCTCTTCGCTCTTGCCCTTGAGGGCCGCGGGCACCTGGCTCTGGTCCTTCTTCATGTCGGCCAGGAGCTGCCGCTGAGCCGGGGCTGGCAGCGCCACGGCGTCCTTCTCCGCCAGCCGCCCACCGCCGGCGAAGTAGCCGGCAGCCTCGGTGGCCATGGGTGCTGCCATGGCCTTGCGCGCCTCCAACTTGCGGGTGGTGGCGCTTTGCTCGGCCAGGGTGCCGGTTGCCACCACGGTGGATGCCAGCTCGGTGTTGAGCTTGGCCAGCTCACCGTCCATGGGGGTGACCAGGGCCGGCATCCCACCCTGGGTGTCGATGCGGGCATAGTGGCCGTCGCCCAGGGCCGCGATCTCGCGCCAAACGCGATCGGTGTGAGCGTCGTTGCCGCACTGGATGGTCTCCACGGCGATGCCTTTCTGCCGAGCCTCGACCAGGTGGCGGCGGTAGTCGAAGCCGTCCTGGTAGTCGAGGTGCGGGGGCGCGTCGCCCACCAGGAAGATCACCTTGACCGCCTGGCCGCTCGACCAGGAGACGGCATGAACCGCGTCGGAGAGGGCGCGGGACACGTGCTCGGGGGTGTCGCCGCCGCCCCCGGCCTGGAAGGACATCAGGTTCTGGTAGACCGTGTCCATGTCGCCGCTGAAGTCGAAGACCCGGGTCACGTAGGCGTCGCCCAGGTCACGATAGGCGACCAGGGCGATGCGCAGGTCGGGCCGCGGACGGCCCTCCGCAATCTGGCGGGCGATGGCCCAGATCCGACGTTTGGCGCCGTCGATCAGTCCGCCCATGCTGCCGGTGGTGTCGAGGACGAACGCCACCTCCAGGCGCGCGGGTACCGCCGGTGTCACCCTGTTCGGTACCGCGCCGGAAGCGGCCGGGAGACCGGCCGCGAAGAGGACGCAAGAAACCAGCACCGGGACACGTCGCATGAGCCACCTCCTGGCACCGGTACAGCGAGCCGCCGCCGCCTATTCCCCTCCCAGGCCTTTACCCGCCCCGGCCTTTCCCGTACTCTGCTGGTCGCCGTGGCCATCGACCTGAACGCCGACGTGGGCGAGAGCTTCGGGGCCTGGACCTTGGGCCACGACGAAGAGCTGCTTCCTCTGCTCAGCTCGGTGAACATCGCCTGCGGCTTTCATGCGGGCGACCCCTCGGTGATCGACCGCACGGTGGCTCGGGCGGTGGCGGCCGGCCTGGCGGTTGGTGCCCACCCTGGCTACTTCGACCTCAGGGGCTTCGGACGCCGGCCGCAGGCCGCCGATCCGGCGGAGGTCGAGCAGGACGTGCTCTACCAAGTGGGCGCGCTCTTGGCGTTCGCTCGAGCCCGCGGGACCCGGCTCCGCCACGTCAAGCCCCACGGGGCGCTCTACAACCAGGCAGCCAGCGACCCCCGTCTGGCGCTGGCGGTGGCTCGGGGCACAGCCCGAGCCGACCTCGGCCTGCTGCTGGTGGGACTGGCCTCTTCAAGCGCTATGCGTGAGGCGGCCGACGCCGTGGGTCTGCGCTTCGTGGCCGAGGCCTTCGCCGACCGGCGCTATCGGCCCGACGGCTCGCTCACCCCCCGCGACCAACCGGGAGCCGTGCTCGGCGATCCCGCCGAGGTGGCGGCCCAGGCCCTCGCCATCGCCCGCGAGGGCCGGGCGCTTTCGGCTGACGGCAAGCCGGTCTCGGTCCGCGCCGACACCCTGTGCCTCCATGGCGAACAGGCCGCGGCGCTCGCCAGCGCCCGCGCGGTGCGGGCGGCGCTCACCGCGGCAGACATCGAGATCCGCGCCCTGGTCCCGTGACCCGCTACCCTCGCGTGCTGCCGGTGGGGGACCGGGCGGCGACGGTCGAGATCGGCGATGTCATCGATCCCGCGCTCAACGCGAGGGTGCGCGCCCTCGATCAGGCCCTGGCGGAGTCCGAGCTGCCCGGCTTGATCGAGAGCGTACCCACCTATCGCTCGCTCCTCATCACCTATGATCCCGGCCTCCTCGACTTCGGCCGGCTGCGGGCCGAGGTCATTGAGCTTTCCGCCCGACCGGGCCTGGTCGCTCCCGCCGGCCGGCTCCACCGAATCCCCACCCGCTACGGCGACGAAGACGGGCCCGACCTGGGGCCGGTGGCTCGCGCGCTCGGCCTCAGCGAGAGCGAGGTGGTGCGCCTTCACGGCTCAGCGGAGCACACCGCCTTCATGATCGGCTTCATGCCGGGGTTCGCCTACCTGGGAGTGCTTCCCGAGATCCTGGACACTCCCCGTCGTTCGACGCCGCGAACCAGGGTGCCGCGCGGCTCGGTGGCGGTGGCGGGTCGTCAGACCGGCATCTACCCCGCGGCCTCGCCCGGGGGTTGGAACCTGATCGGACGCACCGGCGTCAGGCTGTTCGATCCCTGGGCCGAGTCACCGGCCCTCATCAGCCCCGGCGATCGCGTGCTCTTCACCGCGGTCCAAGAGCTGCCCGACCCACCCGAGGCGGCCCGAGAGCAGGGGGTGGCGGTTGGGCTGGCCCCGGCCGCCGAGGTGCTCGAGGGCGGCCTGCTCACCACCGTGCAGGATGGGGGTCGCGTGGGGTTCCGACGCCTGGGAGTGGGCGGGGCCGGGCCCATGGACCCGCGCGCGCTGGCCACCGCCAATCGTCTGCTGGGCAACCAGCCGGGCGACGCCGCGCTGGAGATCACCGTGCTGGGGCCGGTGCTCCGGTTCCTGGTCCCGACCTTCTTCGCCATCACCGGCGCCGACCTGGACCCGCTGCTGGACCGCGCCGACCTCGCGGGCTGGCGGGTCCCCCCCGGCCGCCGGGTGCTGGCCCGACCCGGCAACGTTCTGCGCTTCGCCGGCCGCCGCTCCGGTTGCCGCGCCTATCTTGCCTTCGCAGGCGGTCTTGCCGTCCCCCGGGTGCTCGGCTCCCGTTCGACGGACCTGGCCGGCGGCTTCGGAGGGATCGAGGGTCGTTCCTTGCGCACCGGCGACCTGCTGAGGCTCGGTTCCGCCCGAGGTGAGCCACTCGAAGGGTCCGGGGCTCCAGCACCACCGGCGGGGGAGAGCACGCTACGGGTGGTCCTTGGTCCCCAGCAGGAGCAGTTCGCTCCCGAGGTCATCAGGCGTTTCTTGTCGGCGTCGTTCGCGGTGAGCGAGGCCTCGAACCGAGTGGGCTATCGTCTCGAAGGTCCCCGTCTCGATCGCCGCGATCGCGCCGAGATGGTGACCGACGGGATGGTTCCCGGCTGCGTGCAGGTACCCCCGGATGGCCAGCCCATCGTCATGATGGCTGACGGTCCCACCACCGGCGGCTACCCCAAGATAGCCACTGTCCTGAGCGTTGACCTCGGGCGGTTGGCGCAACTGGCGCCCGGCGACGCCGTCCGCTTCGAGGCCGTGAGCATCGAGGAGGCCCAAGCCCACCGAGCGAAGGCGGGCGGCGGATCGGAGCCTCGACCCTCACCCTCAAGCTCGCGAGCAGCAAGCAACGGCTTGAAGGCCGGCCTGGATCCGGTCTAGAATGACCTTCTGGCTCTGCGCCCCTAGCTCAGCTGGATAGAGCAACAGACTACGAATCTGTAGGTCGGGCGTTCGAATCGCCCGGGGCGCACCAACCCCTGAGTCAAGGATTTGCGGCCAGGCCCTGGGATCCCCAGGGCCGCTGCCCAGCGTCGAGCGCAGAACTTGCGCAAAACTTTGTGAATGCGCCTGACGCCGCCGCGGCCTACGCGGTGTGCCCGAAGTGGCGGGAATCGTTACATCGTTAGCCGTCAGGTGGACTTGCCGGTCGGTCGGGGGGCGTTTCCCGTCCCCCTGGCATCGCAAGGCGTCCAGACCCCGCCGACCTAACCCGATTGGCACTCGCCGATATCGCGTTCACTTTCTTGGTGCGCCAAACGAAAATCTGCTGTATGATCTAACGAGTTTGGGCCCGAAAGCCCGGCCCCCGGGGTGGTCCCGAGGGGTTTCCCTATTCGAGAGAACATGGCAGCGAAACGAGCGGCGAAGAAGACGACGGCCAAGAAGGTCTCCCCACGAGCCAAGGGGATGGTCACCAAGATACCCCCCAAGCCGGCCAAGCCCATCACCTGTCAGGCGCCGGATTGCGGCAAGAAGTTCCGGCCCTACGGCCCCCTGGCGCAGCGGCAGCGGTTCTGCTCCCCGGCGTGCCGCCAGCGGGCGTTCTACTGGGAGTTCAAGAAGAAGAACAAGGGCAAGCGTTACGCGTCGGTCATGGGCTACGGCCGCTAGGCCGTCTTAGCCTCTCCGGTTGACCCTGGATCGCCGCCGGTCCAGGGTCAACCCCGTCCTTCCGCGAAGCGGCGGCAGGGTCCACCGGGCCCCGGGAAGACTGCGCGCCCGAATCGCCCCCCCCCCACCGGGAATTGACACTAACTTCCGGGCGACGATACACTCTCCGCGAACCCACACCTCCAATCGGAGTGCGCGATGCCCAAGCCCGAGCCGTTTCCCGTTCGGGACCGGGACGTGTCCCACGTGGTGATCGAGATCTTCGGCGGGGACAACAACCTGAGCCCCTACGTGCTGGAGGATCTCCAGGAGATGGGTGCCGGCAACACCGGCAACTTCGCCACCCTCGCCCTGGCCGACTACGAGGATGCGCCGGCTCAAGTGATCGAGCTGTCGCCGAAGACCGGCCACCGCGTGATCGGGTCGCTGGGTGAGGTCGACACCGGCGACCCCGAAACCCTGGCCGACTTCATCTCCCGTGCCCTGGTGACCTACCCGGAAGCCGCGCACAAGGCTCTGGGGTTTTGGGACCATGGGACCGGCGTGTTCGGCGAGCACGATCCGCACGAGGTGCTCCTCGATCGGGGGCTTCGTTCCGTCTCTCGGCGGTCGCGCAGCCGGTCGCGGCCGGCCCGGCGGCTGTTCGTCTCGCGCGCCAAGCTGGCGGCTCAGCCACGTCTGCGCGCCATGCTCCACGACGACACCAGCGGCGGCGTGCTGACGAACTACGAGGCCTACGGCGTGCTCAAGGCCGCGTTTGCCAGGAGCCAGCAGCAGGCCAAGCTCGACATCATCTTCTCCGACACCTGCCTGAACGGCATGATCGAGGTGGCCGAGCAGTTCAAGGAGTTCGCCCAGGTGGTGGTGGGCTCCGAAGATCTGGAGCCGGGGGACGGCTGGGACTATAAGGAGCTGTTCCAGGCGATGAGCGCCAAGCCCCCCAAGGACGGCGTCGAATGGGGCCGCCAGGCGGTGGAAGCTTTCGAGCGAGGCTACCAGCACCGGGCCGACCAGCACCCGTGTACGCTGGGTGCCTTCCGTTCGACGAACGGGATCCCGGAGGCGTTTTCGAAGCTCATCCGGATCCTCTTGCCGGCGGGCAAGAAGGGCTTTGCCTGGATCCAAGAGGCCCGGGCCTATACCCAGGCTTTCGCCCGCCGAGACACCTACGACATCCGGGACTTCGCCACCCAGTTGCACGAGGTCGCAGAGGCGGCGGACGCCAAAGCGGCGTGCGATGGCGTCGTCGCCGCCTTCGACGCGGCCTGCGTGCACTCGACGGCTCTGGGCGACACGGTGTCCAACGCCCACGGCCTGGCCTTCTGGCTGCCTTCGAATCGGCATACCTTCCGCGAAGTAGCCGGGACCTATAGCAAGCTGGCATTCGACCAGGCCGCCGCCTGGACCGCATACCTCGGCAAGCAGTTCGGCGACTGATTCGAGGCGGGCTATGCCGAAGAAGGCCTTGGCCAGGCGACAACGACCGGCGGGGCGCCCCCGGGCACTGCCGGTCGCCAGCCAGCCCGGCCCGGCGGACGCGCAGGCGGTCACCCTGCGCACCGATTCCGGTGCTAGTGCTATCATTTCGTTAGGTACGGATCTCCAGCGCGCGGCCATGAGCTGGTCCTACACCGTCCGCAACCGGCGTCGCTGGGCCAGCCAGGAGACGGTCCGAGAGCAACAGGCGCACCGTTGCGTCGCCGAACTCGAGGGGCTGGGGGTCGAGCTGGGGAAGCTCGGCATCGAGGGCGCCAGCCTGATCGAGGTCTCGATTCCGTACACGCGGGAGCAAGAGGGCTGGGAGGCCCGGGTCTTCCCCTGGGAGTACGTGCTGAGCGCGGCCACCCGGGGCCTGCGGTCCGGACCGCTCACCGTGGTGCGCCATCTCCGGCGTCCCGCCCTGCCCGTCGCCACGGCCGGAGGGACCGCGGGCGCTGCCGCCGTCATCGTCGAAAGCGCTCCCGGCGCGCTCCGTCAGGCGTACAGCTTCGAATCCGAACGCCGGTTGGTGGAGTCCAACCTCGGGCTCTCCTGCGTTCCGCTGATCGACCCGACCCGGGAACGCTTGCGTCAAGCTATCGCGGCGAACCAGCCGGCGGTGGTGCACCTCTCGGGGATCGACGTGCATCAGGCGGCCAGCCTCATGTCGCTGCCTCCGGCGCCGGACCACGGAGACGGCTTCCTGCTGAGCGACGAGAACGGCGCGCCCGACGTGGTGAGCGCGCTCGACCTGGCCGCGCTGGTCACGGCGGCGCCCCGGAAGCCGCTGCTGTTCGCCTGCAACGCCTACCACACGGCGGCCCGAATCTCCGCCCTGGCCGTTGCTGAGGGTTGCCAGGCGGCCATTGGCTTCCAGGACGAGTTCGACGACGGCCTGGCGGAGATGTTCTTCACGTCCTTCTACGCCGCCTGGTCGCGGCTGGAGCACGATCCCCTTCCGGCCTTTCGTTGGGCGTGGAACGACCTGCGGGCCCGCCGCCGCGACCTCAAGGGTACCGGCATCGTCCTGTGGACCGCGCGCTCCGTCCTGGATCGTCCGGCTCCCGCCCGGGCTGCGTCCGGTGCCGAACGCGCCCAGGAGAGCCCGAGCGAGGTTCGCGAGGGCAATGCTCGAGATCTCATGGATGTCGAAGCTCGGCCCTGCCCCAGCCTCAACTACTCGCTCCTGCACAACAACCGCGACCTGTTCCAGACCTTCAGGATCCGCAAGCCCAAGCCGGGCCGCATCCGGGGTGTCGAGATCGAGGTCATCCTCCATGTGGGGAACGAGACCTTCCCCTATCGGGCCACCGTCGACCTCTTGGAGCCGGTCACCGAGATCCGCGAACGCATCCGCGTCCCCCTGACCTCGGCCTTGAGCCGTTCCCTCCGGGAGAGCGTGCACACCGTGGTCTACGCCAGCGTCTGCTGGAACGGTCAGACCGTCTACCGTAACACCGAACGCGTGACCTTGCTGCCCCCGGACGAGTGGCAAGACGACGACGAGAACCGGATCTGGCTGCCCTCTTTCGTGCTGCCCCGCGACCCCGCCGTTCTGGAGATCGTGGACAGCGCCGAACGCTACTTGAAGGCACTCCGGGACGACCGCACCGCCAGCTTCGACGGCTACCAGAGCATCGCGCCCGGCGCCCAGGACCCCTCGGAGGCGGTGGATCTGCAGGTGCAGGCGTTGTGGGCCAGCCTGTCCTTCGAGCGCCGTTTGGGCTACATCAACCCGCCGCCCAC
>DATECU010000307.1:0-34776 GCA_035286745.1 Vicinamibacteria bacterium
GTCCCGTCGTGGGAAACCCCCTGGCCAGCGGAACCGCGCTCCGGAACGCCTATGACGCGGTGGTCGCGAGCCCCGAAGCTCCGATCCTGCTCAAGCTGGAGCCTGGAGCCTACGACGTGGGCAGCACGCCCTTTGCCTTGAGCAAGCCTGACGTGCACCTGGAGGGTTCCGGGAGAGATCTCACCACCATCACAGGCTCGGGCTTCGTGGTGATGCTGTTGAACGTGAATCTGACCGACGCCAACATCAACCTGAGTAGGCTCTCGGTTCGGAACAACAGTGGAGACGGGCTCACGGTCCTCGGCGGCCGAGTCGATCTGGCCGAGGTGCGCGTCACCACCACGAAGGACACAGCTTCCGGCTTCGTCTCAGGGGTCACCTACGCCTTCGGCGCGACCGGCAGTTTCAAGAACGTGATCGTGGAAGCGACAAACGCCAGCGGCTATGCACAGGGGCTCAGCCTCAACAACCAGACGCCGGGCGCGTCGCCCTTTGTCGTGGACGACGTGGTCGTCACCGCCTCTGCGGGCTCCTACGCGCGGGGAGTGCAGGTTGGCTCATCGGCCTCGATGAACAACCTGCGCGTCCGAGGCAGCTGGAACGGCCTCGAGGTCATCGCGACGAACCCGACTCCACCGGTGATTGCCATCACGAACAGCCGGATCGAAGGCGGAAGCGCCGGCTTGGTGACAGGCAGCAGCGGCTCGAGCACGATCACGGTTCAAGGGTCTTCGGTGGTCGGGGGCTCGGCGAGCGTCCTCTTTGACAGCATCAGCAGCGCTCAGGCGAGGATCGCTCAGACCCTCCTCTCCGGACCGGCCTTCAACAGCCCACCTAACACGCTGACGTGCCTGGGGGCGTACAACGCCGCCTTCCAGCCCCTGGACGCGAGCTGTCAGTGAGGACTCCCTCGGAAGCGGGCGAGTCCGCTTCCGCTGCGTCCGGCCAACGGTCGGGCCCATAACGCCGCCCGTTGGCCGAGCGTGCCCCTGCACTGGGATCCTCACACCAGACTGCTGAGGCGTGGCAGCTTGAGCACCGGCTCGCCCAGCTCGCGGGAGGCGGTGAGGTCGACCTCGACCTCCGCCACCCAGTCGTTCAGCCCCTCAGGGTCCACCAGCATCTGCTGCACGCGCCAGGTGGTCCCGTCGTCTGAGGGCTGCACGTAGGTGTGGCGGAGGTTCCGCGCCTCGGGGTCGAGTCGGAGGTCCGCGTGCTCGACGCGATAGGCTTCGCGCGCCGCGCGCAGACGCTCGACCGTCCACGGCTCGCCATCGCCATCGTTCGGCGAGTCGATGACACCGAGCGCCGCCGCATCGTCCCCGATCGACCACGCCCGGAGGAAGGCGAAGACCCGCGTGCGGATGGCGGCCGTGAAGGCCCTGGCGTCGCGCGTGACGTCGGGTGGCTCCTCCGGGCGTGGCGGCCTGAGATCCACCCCGCCCGCGGGCTGGTAGTTCGGGTCGCGCATCTTCTCCCACTCGTCGAGCAGGCTCGAGTCCACCCCGCGCAGCATGTCGCGCAGGTACAGCTCCATCTCGATCACGGTGTCGCTCTTCACGCCGTCGGGCACCGTCTGCCTCATGACCTTGTACACGCTGTTGAGATGACGCAGCAGCAGCCCCTCGGCCCGCTCCAGGTCGTACTCCTGCACGTACTCGGAGAACGAGCGGAAGCCCTCGAACATCTCACGCGCGATCGACTTGGGCCGGATGTTCTCCTCCCCTACCCACGGGTGCCGATCGGCGAACTCGTTGAACGTCGAGTAGATGAAGTCGCGCAGGGGCTTCGGGTACTCCAGCTTCTCGAGCTTCTCCATGCGCTGGTCGTAGTCGAGCCCTTCCGCCTTCATCTCCGCGACCGCCCGGCCCTTCAGCTTGTCGAGCTGGCGGCGGAGGATCAACTCCGGGTTCTCGAGGATGCTCTCGACCAGGGTGAGCAGGTCGAGTGCGTGCGTCTCCGACTCCGGGTCGAGCAGTGGGATGGTCTCCAGGAGGTAGAGCGAGAGCGCCTGATCCATCGAGAAGTCGTCTTGCAGCTCGAGGTTGACGCGGACCCTCGCCCCCTCTTCCGTCCGGGGGACAATCTCGACGATGCCCCGCCGTACCAGGGCCCGGAACAGCTGCCAGGCCCGCCGGAAGTGCGCCTTCTTGGCTCGGTCCGGCTCGTGGCTGTCGCGGATCAGCCGTTGCATGGCGCGGCAGCCATCGCCGCGACGGGAGAGGACGTTCAGGAGCATCCCGTGCGAGACCTGGAAGCGCGAGCTGAGCCGCTCCGGGGGGGCTCCCATCAGCCGTTTGAAGGTCTGCAGATCCCAGTTGGCGAAGTTGTGATCGGGAGGCTTGCGTTTGACGATCTTCTTGCCGTCCTTGGCCTTCTCTCCCAGTCGCAGGTTCTCGATGGCGTGCTCCGGGGCCTGGGCCACCACGAAGCCCTGGTCGTCGAACCCCTTGCGCCCGGCGCGCCCGGCGATTTGGTGGAAGTCGCGCGCGGAGAGCACCGCGGTCTTCTGCCCGTCGAACTTGCACAGCCGCGTGAACAGCACGGTGCGGATGGGCACGTTGATGCCCACCCCCAGCGTGTCGGTGCCGCAGATCACCTTGAGCAGGCCGCGCTGGGCGAGCTGCTCCACCAGCACCCGGTACTTCGGCAGCAGACCGGCGTGGTGCAGGCCGATCCCCTGTTTGAGCCACTTGCGGACGTCGGGACCGTAGGGGCTGGTGAACCGGAACCCCGCGATCTCCGCCGACACCGCGTTCTTCTCCTCGCGGGTGCAGAGGTTCAAGCTGGTGAAGTCCTGCGCGCTTTCAGCGGCATCCTTCTGCGTGAAGTGGACCAGGTAGACCGGAGCCTTGCCTTCCGAGGCGAGCTTCTCCAGCATCTGCGCCAGGGGGATCTCGGAGTAGGCGTATTCGAGCGGCACCGGTCGCTCGACGGACTTGACGGCGGCGGTAGGCAAGCCGTTGAGCCGGGTCAGGGCTTCCTCGAAGAAGGTGACGTCGCCCAGGGTGGCGGACATGAGCAGGAAACGGGTGTGGGGCAGGGTGAGCAGCGGCACCTGCCAGGCGACGCCGCGGTCGCGGTCGGCGTACCAGTGGAACTCGTCCATCACCACGTCGTCGACCGCCGTGTTCTCCCCGTCGCGCAGGGCGATGTTGGCGAGCACCTCGGCGGTGCAGCAGAGGGCCGGCGCGTCGCGGTTGACGGTGGCGTCTCCGGTGGAAAGGCCGACGTTCTCGGGCCCCAGCTCACGGCAGAGCGCCATCCACTTCTCGTTGACCAGCGCCTTGATGGGACAGGTGTAGACGGAGCGCCGCCCGCGCGCGAGCGAGTCGAAGTGCAGGGCGGAGGCGACCAGCGACTTGCCTGATCCGGTAGGCGTGTTCAGGATAACGTTCTTGTCCTCGAACACCTCGAGGATGGCCTCCTCCTGCGCCGGGTAGAGTGTCAGGCCCTTGCCGGCGACGTAGTCGAGGAAGCGCCCCAGGAGGTCGTCGCTGTCGAAGTTGTCGTCTTGGGGCAGGAGGGCGTAGAGAGGGCCAGCCATGGTCCGCGTATTGTCGGCGAATTCGAGGGCGACCACAGCGATGCGGGAATGTCGGCGGGCGTCCAGCGGCACCGGGGTCCCATCTGGCTCCGATCCGTCTAGAGGTCCATAGTAGACACCACTGATGGACACAATGGGAGATTCGAAATGGCGTGGAGTGTGGCCGAGGCCAAACAGCGGCTCTCCGAGGTTCTGAGGAGCGCCGCTCAGGAGCCACAGACGATCTACAGTCGTTCGCGACCGGTGGCGGTCGTGGTGGCCGGTGAGACGTTCGAGGAGTTCACGGCGTGGCAGGCGGAGCGCAGGGCCCGGACCGTGGGCACGGCTTTCGCCGAGGTCCGTTCCTTGGCCAAAGGCTCGGGTTATGTGCTGGCGGTGCCCGGGCGAAGGGACAGACGGAGCACTTCTTCCAAGGCGCTCAAGTGACGTTTGACCAACATCCTCGGCGAACTGGCGCGCCCCCGGCCGAACCGGGGTGTGATGGCCTGGGCCAACCAGGTCACCGCGCTGAACCTCAGCGTCGTCACCCTGGAAGAGATCCACTACGGCTTGGCCTGGAGGCCGAATGACAGGATAGCGTCCTGGTTCGAGAAGTTCTTCTCGGAGCAGTGTCAGGTTCTTCCCGTCACCGAGGAGATCGCCCGCCGAGCGGGCGACCTGCGCGGCCGTCTTCGCGCCAAGGGCGAGACACGGTCTCAAGCAGACATGCTGATCGCTGCCACCGCCCTGGCGCACCGCCTGACCCTGGTGACGGGCAACGAGGGGGACTTCGAGGACTGTGGCGTGGTCGTCCTCAACCCCTTCGTCTGATCGGGCCGAGCGGGCTGCCCATCAAGAAACTCGCGTCCCGATTCTGGGACCGGCGTGTGTCAGAGGCGGACAGGCCGCTGCTTGTCTGGGAGACCCCGACCCGGTGCAAACGCTTGTCCTGTACCGCGATGTCGTGCGAGCTACGGGCCTGGCACGCAGCCTGCAGTTAGACGGCCGAGCCCGAGCCCGCAATGACGCGAGGACGGTCCAAGAGGTGAGCATGCGATCTTCGAAGAGCGTTGGCCGAATCACCGGCCTCCTGTTGTTCGTCCACCTGGTCGCCGGATTGATGCTGCCGTACATCCTGCTGAAACCAGCCCTGGCACCGCCGGGCTTCCTGGCGAACGCGGCGGCGAGTTCTCTTCAGTTGCGGGCGGCGGTGCTTCTCCTGTTCATGAGCGGCGCGATCACGCTCGCCGTCGCCGTCACGGCCCTGCCGGTCTTCCGTCGATACAGCGATCGGCTGGCGCTGCTGCTGCTCGCTCTGAGTGCGGTCAATCTCGCGCTGCACGCCGTCGAGAACGGCACCCTTCTCTCCATGCTGTCCCTGAGCCGGGAGTATGCGAGCTCCGGCAGTGCCGATGCCACCCTGTTCCAGGCGCTGGCGGTGGTAGTCGGCTCCGCCCGGAAATGGGCCCATTTCACGCACCTGCTCGTCGTGGGCACCTGGATCTTCGCGCTCTTCACCGTGTTGTGGCGCTTCGCGCTGGTTCCCCGCCCACTGGCTGCCCTCGGGTTGCTGGCGAGCCTGCTTCAGGTGACCGGCGTCCCCTTGTGGGCCATGCTCGGCCATCGACCCGTGACCGAGATGGCCATGCCCCTGGCGCCCATCTACCTGGCGGTCGCGGTGTGGCTTATGGCCCAGGGGTTCGAAGAACCGCAGCGCCCCACTTCGCACTCCACCTCGGCCTCGGCCTCCGGCCCTGACGCCGCGGGCGGGTCCAATCCCCGCACATGAGGCCCCGTCCCGACGCCGCTGTGCTCGCCCTCGACCAGGGCACCACCGGTTCCACCGCTCTCGTGTTCGGACCGGAGGGCGAGGTGCTGGGCCGCGCCTACGCCGAGATCACGCAACACTACCCCTCGCCCGGCTGGGTCGAGCACGACGCCGAAGAGATCTGGCAGAAGAGCCGGCGGGTGGCGGCGGAAGCGGTGGCCGCCTCCGGGCTCGCGCCGGGCGCGCTCCGTGCCATCGGCATCACCAACCAGCGGGAGACAACCGTCCTCTGGGATCGCAAGACGGGCGACCCCGTCTATCGAGCCATCGTGTGGCAGAGCCGGCAGACGGCCGACATCTGCGCCCGCCTGAAGGCCGCTGGCCACGAGCCCGTCTTCCAAGAGCGCACCGGGCTGGTCCTCGACCCCTACTTCTCCGGCAGCAAGATCGCCTGGCTCCTCGAGGGCAACCCCGCTCTCCGCGCCCGCGTAGAAGCGGGTGAGGTCGCGTTCGGCACCATCGACTCCTGGCTCATCCACCGCCTCACCGGCGGCCGTGTCCACGCCACGGACCCCACGAACGCCGCGCGCACGCTCCTCTTCGACATCCACTCGCGCCGCTGGGACCCGGAGCTCCTGCGGATCCTCGGGGTGCCCGCCGCGATGCTCCCCGAGGTGCGGCCGAGCTCCGGCGTCTTCGGGGAGACGGTGGCCCAGGGCGGCATCCCCGCGGGCATCCCCATCGCCGGGGATGCGGGAGACCAGCAGGCCGCGCTCTTCGGCCAGGGCTGCTTCGAGCCCGGGATGGCGAAGAACACCTACGGCACCGGGGCCTTCCTGCTGCTGAACACCGGCGATCGCCGCGTCATCAGCCGGCGCGGCCTGCTGACGACGCTCTGCTGCGACGCCCGCGGCGGGGCCGCCTACGCCCTCGAGGGCTCGGTGTTCGTGGCGGGCGCTGCGGTCCAGTGGCTCCGCGACGAGATGGGCCTGGTGCGCACTGCGGCCGAAACGGGCCCGATCGCGGAGGGCGTGGCCGATACCCACGGGGTGTATGTCGTGCCCGCCTTCACCGGCCTCGGCGCCCCCTACTGGGACGCCGGCGCTCGAGGCGCAATCGTGGGCCTCACCCGTGGTGCGGCGCGGGCTCACCTGGTCCGGGCGACGCTCGAGAGCCTCGCCTACCAGAGCCGGGACGTGATCGAGGTGATGAACCAGGAGTCCGGGGTGCCGCTCCGCGAGCTGCGGGTGGACGGCGGCGCCGCGTCCAACGACTTCCTGATGCAGTTCCAGGCCGACATCCTCGGCGTCCCGGTGGACCGGCCCGCGCTCGTCGATACGACCGCCGCGGGCGCGGCCTTCCTGGCCGGCCTCGGGGTCGGCCTCTGGAAAGACGCCGAGTCGCTGGCCGCGCGCCGTCGCCGAGATCGCCTCTTCACGCCGGCGATGCCGCCGGAGAGGCGCGAGGCGCTCTACGCGGGCTGGAAGGACGCGGTCGAGCGCGTCCGAAGCCGCTGACGCTCAGCCGATCCCCGCCACCGCGCGCCGGGACCCACCGGAAGGCCCGGCATCGGCCGGCGAGCGGTGAGTCCGCTTGGGCGCTCTCGGGGGGTGCGGCTCTGCGCGGGAGGCGGTCGCGTCGACCGGGGGCCTGATCTCCGGTGAGATTGCGACCCGGCACTTGCGCCACGGTGCGATACCTCCCTCGGTAAGAAGCACGTCAGCGACCGACTGCAGATTGGAAGTAGAAGTCGAGCATGGCGGTCAACGGCGCGGCATTCCCCCGCAGCCGGCTGCGAAGCGCCGCTCCCTCCCAGCAGTCCACCAGCAAGCTGGCCATGCGCCGCGCATTGGAACCGGCTGGGATGTCGCCTCCCTTCCGAGCTTCCTCCAGGCAGACGGCTATACGTTCGGCGATGGCGGAGAAGCACCCCTCGATCTTGCGCCGGAACACCTCGCTCACGCCCGACAGCTCCTGTCCGAGGCCGCCCAACAGGCAGCCCATGTAGCCCTCCTTCCGATAGCTCTGTTGCGTCAACTCGAAGAACCGGCGCACCCGCTCCAGCGGGGGACGTCCCTTGTCTCCGAGACAAGCCTCAAGGCCTGCATGCACGTGCCCCATGTACTCGTCGATGACCTGGAGCGCGAAGTCCTCCTTGTCCTTGAAGTGATGGTAGAAGGAGCCCTTCGGAGTACCCGTCGCCTCGAGCAGGGCCTGGACGCCCAGGTCGTTGTAGCCATGCTCTAGGAGCATGGCCAACCCGGCATCGAGCAGGCGCTGCTTGGTTGGATGCGTGATCTGCATTTGCCTAACGCTTCATGGGGACCGGACCCCTTCGCAGGGCCGAGTCCGAACTCGAGCCGCGGCGCGGCATTGCGCATGCCGGCTCTCGCCGCCATCGACCTCCCGCGTCGCGGCTCCCCGTACTCTAGCCCTTGACCTTCTCGATCATGTGGTCGATGACCAGGCTGTGCGCGCGCTGGGGGCTGAACATCACGATCTCCGCGTCGGCCTCGACCTTGACGTTGTGCCCGGGCGGCCAGTAGAAGAGGTCGTTCGCATTCACCGTCTCCTGCGCGCCCTTCGCATTGGTGGTGGTGATCCGGCCCCGCAAGACGAACCCCCAGTGGGGGCACTGGCAGAGGTCGCCTTCCAATCCCAGGAAGAGCGGGGTGGTATCGACGCCCGCCGAGAGAGTGAAGTACTCGCCGCTGACCTTGTCGAATCCGCCCCCGTCGCCGAACTCCATTCGCTGCCGGATCACGGCACCTGGAATCTCCATCCTGACGTCTACGTTCTCTTTCGCCACCCGCATGCTCGTTTCTCCTCTTGACTGCGCCAACTCCGACTAGACCGATTGGTCTAGTTCGGTTAGGATACACCTTGCGCTGGCGCTGTCAACGAGGAGCATCCACCTCCGCCACCTCCGCTCGGCTGGGTCCGGGGCCCGGCCCCCGAAGACCCTGTAGCAGGCGGCGCCGGCGCCTGGCATCGATGCCAGTCGAAACCGCTAGGCGATGATCTCGACGATCGTCCCGTCCTCGTAGGTGAGGCGGTACCCCTTGCCTGCCGGTTCGTCGAGCGGCTCGGCCTTGCGCACCGCGAGCTGGCCTGCCGCACCCCAGAAGGTGACGCGGTAGTCGGCCTTGCGGAAGACCGAGAAGGCGACGCGCTGCTCGGCCACGAACCGCTCGCCGACGGTGAGGAACATGCGGGTGTCGGCCGAGTCCGACAGGTGCATCTGGTTGAGCTTGGAGCCGACCTTCACGAACAGCACCTGGATCACCGTGTCCTCAAAGGTACCGTTGAAGTCCTCGGCAACCGGCGCCGCAGCCGGCACGAATCCCGCTGTCGATAGGCATAGGGTCAGCGCGACCAGAATCTCCCTCATGAGCCTCCTCCTTGCACTCCTCGCCGCACGACTTGCGAGCGTGTCCCGACATTATCCCGGGCAGTCGGCCAGCGGCAAGTCTCCGCGCGTCTGCTGTGACGACAATGCGGAGAACCGAAGGGGCATCGGCGTTCCCACAGGAACTGCGGCCTCTCCGGCCCCCACGATAGGCGTCCTCGGAGCCCGGTCCCAAGCCGGGCGGCGTGTGGTACTGTCTTGGCATGTCGATGCCGACGCTGCACGTCGAGAGCTTCGCGCAGCTCCGGAAGGTCGAGATTGCCTTCGGCGATCTGACGCTTCTGGTGGGTCCTCAGGCGACCGGCAAGAGCATGGTTCTGCAATTGCTGAAGCTTGCCGTGGATTCCAGCCGTATCGCGGGAACCTTGCGCCAGAAGGGATTCACCTGGGCGGCGAGGAGGGACTTCTCAGCGGTCTACTTCGGCGAAGGCATGGAGGGCGCGTGGACGGACAAGACCGCCGTGCGCTTCGCTGGCAGGCCGGTGGTCGCGCCGCCTGGCAAGGCGACGAGTGACCCTCCCCATCTGTTCTACATCCCCGCCCACCGCACGCTGAGCGTGGCCGAGGGGTGGCCGGCGGGCTTTCGCAGCTACAAACCTGACACTCCGTTTGTCGTCCGCGACTTCAGCGAACAGCTGCTTGAGCTGTTGACAACCAAACGGGGAACGGAAGGGGATGTCGTGTTCCCGCAGAAGCGGCGGCTCAAGCAGCAGTTCCGCACGCTGGTCGACGAGGCGGTGTTTCACGGCGGCGAGCTGCGGTTGCTGAGCGACGGTCCGCGGCGTCAATTCAAGCTCGTCTACCCGAAGGCAGAGATCGCCTACATGGCCTGGACGGCGGGTCAGCGGGAGTTCATCCCGCTGCTTCTGGGGATCTACCACCTCGTGCCGTTGGGTCGTCGCCGGCAGGCCGACTCGGTCGAGTGGGTAGTGATCGAAGAGCCGGAGATGGGATTGCACGCCAAGGCGGTTCAGGCGGTGATGCTGCTCATCCTGGAGCTGATGGACCGTGGCTACCGCGTGGCGATCTCGACTCACTCTCCCGCCATCGTGGAGACAGTCTGGGCCCTCAACCACTTGCGGGCCTGCCGTGCGGGGCCCAGCCAGTTGCGGGAACTGTTCGGGCTCGACGCTGCGCGCTGGGACATCGACGAACTCGCCAAGCGGATCCTCAAGATGGACTGCAGGGTCTACTACCTTGACTATGTTCGCGAGCAGGTGGAGTCGCGAGACATCACCGGGCTCGACCCCGACGCGAGGAATGCTGGCGAGAGGACATGGGGTGGACTGATCAGCCAGAGCAGCCAGGTGAACGAGGTTGTGGCACGAGCCACAGCGGCTGATCGCGGATGAGGCGGCGGGAGCCTGGTCGCACACCGTGTGCCCGGCTGCGCACCTGGGCTCAAGTCGGATCGGCCGTTGGCGACGGCCTGCGCGGCATGCCGTCCGGCCACCGCGCCTTGGTGGCAGAAGGGAACCAGTACTCGTGCAGCCTCGACCTCGACGAGGCGCTCCGAGGCGCTGAGCCGCAGGCGGCCCGGTGGGACTATGTCCTGGCCTCGGAAATGCGCGCCGTCGGCATGGAGGTCCATCCGGCCAGGGCGTCCGAGGTGGACAGCGTCGTCAAGAAGAAGAGGTGGGCGGAACAACGGCTCGCAGACGGTTGTGGGCTCTCCCTGTCGCGCTGGTGTTGGATTCGACCGCCCGGCTCCCGCCTTCACTTCACACCGCTCAGCCCTCAGGCGCGGCGCCTCGCACAGAACGGAATCGAGTTCCCCAGGGCGCGACTCACGACCTGCTGACGGCGCCTGCGCCCGACGCGAGATCGCGCCGAACGCGTACGGGAAGATGGATGGGGCGGGAGATCCCGCCGGCTTGACCGCCTCTCCCTACGGCCATACTGTCGAGACATGAGACCTGCTGCCGTCGTGATCGCCATCCTGTTCGCTGGATGCCGGCCGGCCCCCGGGCCCGCACCGCGCGGCCAAGTCACCGAGTATCGCGGGGGCCGCTGGTTCGACGGCGCCGGCTTTGTCGCTCGCACCATGTGGGTGGTTGGCGATCGCCTGGCATCGATCCGCCCCGGTCGCGTCGATGCCGTCGCCGATCTCCACGACGACTTCGTGGTGCCGCCGTTCGCCGAGGGCCACAACCACTGGCTGGAGCCGGACCTTATCGACGCCTATGTCCAGGTCCATCTGCGCGACGGCATCTTCTACGTCAAGGACCACGGGACGGCGCCGAGCCTCCACGACAAGATGCGTTCGGCACTCAACGGGCCGACGTCGGTCGACTACATCAGCGCCCATCAGGGCTTCACCGGCCCGGGCGGCCATCCCATTGAGCTGGTCGACCTGCTGGCAGGCGCCGGCGTTTTGCCGGCGGGTTGGGCAAGAACGCATGGCGAGGGCGATGCCGTGTTCGTGGTGGCGTCGGAGGCCGACATCGGGGCGGCATGGCCGCGGCTCCTCGCCGGCCGCCCCGAGTTCGTCAAGGTGTTCCTCGTGCACTCCGACGAGTACGCGGCACGCCGCGACGATCCGAAGCGGTCACCCAAGGACCGTGGAATGGACCCGGCGCTGGTGCCGGCGATCGTCTCCCGCGCCCACGGGATGGGGCTGCGCGTCACCGCGCACATCGAGAGCGCGCACGACTTCCACGTTGCCATCTCCGCCGGCGCCGACGACATCGCGCACCTGCCCTTCGTCGAGGCCAAGGAACCCGAGCGTTACCGGCTCGCCGACGCCGACGTGCGGGCCGCCGGCGCTCGGCGCACCACGGTCGCGACCACGCTCGAATGGCTGGCCGATGCTACGCCCAACGATCCGCGCCTCGCGGTCACTCGGGACAACCTGGCTCGGCTCCGCGCCGCCGGCGCGATCATCACCATCGGGACCGATCTGTTCCGCATCAGCGCCCGTGCCGAGGTCGATCGGATCGCGAAGCTCGGCCTGATGTCCAACATCGAGCTCCTCCGCGCCTGGTCGGTCGACACCCCACACGCCATCTTCCCCGGCCGCGACCTGGGGAGGCTCGAAGCTGGCGCCGAGGCGAGCTTCCTGGTCCTCCACGGCGATCCGCTCGCCGACTTCGCCCACACCCGCGCCATCGTCCTGCGGGTCAAGCAAGGGCGGCGGATCGCCCCCCGCCCCATCGAGCTGCCGCCGTTCGGCGGCTGAGGTCCTCAAGGGCGAGCGGGTGGGCCATGGCCGAGTTGAGCTCGGACGCGCGGGTGCGGATCCTCGCCACCGGCCTTACGACCTATCCTGACGTGACAGTCGTCTGTGGCTCCATGGAGGGAGCGCCGGAGGACCCCGAGGCGGTTGCCAATCCAGTCCTGTTGGTCGAGGTGCTTTCCGACTCGACCGAAGCCTACGACCGAGGAGCAAAGGCGGCCCACTTCCGCCGGATCCCGTCCTTGCAGGAGTACGTCTTCGTTTCCCAGGGCGAGACCCGGATCGAGGTCTTCCGGCGGACGGGGGCGACCCGATGGGAGCTGACCGAGGGCCGCGGTGGGGAACGGGTAGAACTGGCCTCGTTGGGTGTCTCCCTCGAGGTCGGCGCCGTGTTCCAAGACCCCCCGACCGCCTAACGTGTGCGTGCGCCGGCCGACCTGGAGCCGGACGGCGGGCCGCTCCTTCTCGCCTTCCCGCATCAAGGACCCTTGACCGCACCCCGCGCCGGGGAGTAGTCTGCGCCCAACGCCACAGGTGGCGAGGCAGATGACGCCGGGCGGTCGGAATGCCTGTCGGTTGAAGAAGGGGGATGCCGTGAGAAGACACTTGCTCGGACTCCTGGCCTTGGTGACGCTGCCTTCGCCGGGCTTCGCTGGGGGTCCTCGAATCGACTGGGGTCTCGACCCGGCCGCCGCCTTCAAGCGTGCAGAGGCTGAGCGCCGCCCGGTCCTGTTGCTGCTGAGCGGCAGCTCCTGTGGCGGCACGGCGGCGATCGGGGCCCCCGGCAGCGGCGTCTTCCACACCGACTGCGAGCTTCTGGAGCAGGACGTGCTGTCTCAACGGGATGTCGTCGAGGCTGCGCAGCGCTACGTGCCCTTGATGGTGAGCGCCCAGAACCGGGCCATGGACGGGCCGTCGGGCACCGAGGCCAACGTCGCCCGGCGCTACCGGCTGGCGACCCTCCCGACGCTGCTGGTCGCCGATCCCTGGGGCAACGAGATCGTGCGCCTGGTGGGATACACGCCGAAGGACCGGGTGCTGCGGATCCTCGGCGCCCCCCCCGCGGACTTCGCGCCGTTGGCCAAGGCCGGCGAGCTGCTGCGGGCCGACCCGTTCTCACTGCCGGCCCTTCTCTCGGCTGCCGCTTTTTACGAGTCCGCCGGCGCCGGCGTGTTCGCCGAGCGGTACTACGAGCGGGCCGCCGACACGCCGGCTGCTCGGGAGAGTCTGCAGGCCCGCCGGGATCTGGTGGTGGCACGCGGCCTCAACCTGCTGAAGCTGGGGCAGGCCAAACGCGCGGCCGAGGTCTTCAAGAGCGAGGTGGAGGCCGAAGCCACAGGCCCCCGGGCCGACGTGGTTCTCTTCGGGTGGGCGATGGCGGAGTTGAGTCAGGGGAACAAGCAGAAAGCGCAGGCCCTCTCGGACCAGCTCAGCCGCGACTTCCCCGGATCGCCCTACCAGGAGCGTCTCAAGCAGAACCTCGCCCAGGCTCGCTAGCCCTCGTTGGCGCGGGCCGGCGCCCGCTCTATCGCCGGATCCTCCCTCCCCCACCACCAGGGGCGCCGGTTGTGTTACCTTTCCGCCGCCGGTTCCCTGGGAACCCCTGCCCCCGGAAAGGCAAGAGGAGAGGAGAAGAAGTCGATGAAACTCCAGCGACTCGCGATCCCCCTGTTGGCATGCGCCGTCGGCCTGGTGCCGCCGGCTCGAACGGCCGTAGCATCACCGAGCGGCCAAGAACCCGTCGCCGACCGAGCCGGCGTCTACCGCGGCGTCAGCAACGCCGTCAGCTTCGACGTCTCGCCACCGCTGCGCTCGATCCCACCCCTGCCCATCAAGCCCGGGAAGCTCCGGAAGGACGAGGACCGACCCACCGGGCTCGAGGGTCCCCTCGGCCCCCAGAGCTTCGACCCGGTCGTGCAATCCTGGATCGGATCGGGCGAAATCCCCGCCCCGAGCGTGAGCTTCGACGGCCCGGGCAACCTGGCTAGCGTGTCTCCGCCCGACCCGGTAGGCGACGTCGGACCCAGCCACTACGTCGCCATGTCGAACTTGTACTTCGCAATCTATAACAAGACCGGCACGCTCTTGTTCGGGCCGGCTGCCAACAACACGCTGTGGGCTGGGTTCGGAGGGGCGTGCGAGACCGAGAATGCGGGCGATCCCATCGTGCTCTACGACCAGCTTGCCGACCGCTGGCTGCTGACCCAGTTCACCGGCGCCGGGCCGACCTACTACAACTGCGTGGCCCTCTCCACCACCGGCGACCCGACCGGAAGCTACTATCGCTATGCGTTCAGCACCGGCAGCAACTTCCCGGACTACCCGAAGTACGGCGTCTGGCCCGATGCCTACTTCATCAGCACCCGTGAATTCGCCGGCTCCTCGTTCGCGGGCGTCGGGGCCTACGCCCTGAACCGCACGCAGATGCTGGCGGGCAATCCCTCGCCACAGGTGGTCTCGTTCGTGGTTCCGCCGGGCGGTACCGCCTACAACGTCGGCGACGGCTTGCTGCCGGCCGATCTCGACGGCTCGACCCCGCCTCCAGGCGGCTCGCCGGGGTACTACCTGGGCTCGATGGACGACGGAGCTTCCTACGGCGCACCTGCAGATGCGCTGACCCTCTGGAAGTTCACCGTGGATTTCGTGACACCCAGCAACTCCACTTTCACCCTGGCGAACACCATCCCGATCTCGGGCTTCGACTCCATGTTCTCGCTTTGCTCGGGCCGGAGCTGCATCGCCCAGCCGGGCACGGCCAACAGAATCGACCACCTGGGCTACCGCCAACGCCCGCTGCACCGCGCCGCCTACCGCAACTTCGGCTCGCACGAGTCGATCGTGACCAACCAATCGGTAGAGGCCTCCGCCGGCGTTTCCGGCATCCGCTGGTGGGAGCTGCGCAGCCCCAACACCAGCCCGGTGATCTACCAGGAAGGCACCTACGGCCCCAGCGATGGCGTGCAGCGCTGGATGGGCAGCATCGCCATGGACTTCACCGGTGACATCGCGCTCGGCTACAGCGCGTCGAACGGAACCGCGACCTACCCGAGCCTGTGGTACACCGGCCGTCTGGCTTCCGACCCGTTGGGGACAATGCCCCAGGGAGAGGGCAGCTTCATCAATGGAACCGGCTCGCAGACGGGAAGCCAGCGCTGGGGCGACTACTCGTCGCTGAACATCGACCCCGTCGACGACTGCACCTTCTGGTACGTGAACGAATACGTCCCCACCACCAGCTCCGTCGGCTGGAGGCTGCGCATCGGCAGCTTCAAGTTCCCGAGCTGCTCGCTCGCGCCGACCTTCACGCTGGCGGTGACCCCGCCCAGCCAGGCGGTCTGCGCGCCGGCCGACGGCGTCTACACCGTCAACGTGGGCTCGGTGATGGGCTTCACCAACCCGGTGACGCTGAGCGCCACCGGCAATCCCGCGGGCACGACGGTCGGCTTCTCGACCAACCCGGTCACGCCTCCGGGCAGCTCCACCATGACCATCGGCAACACCGTCGCCGCCACGGCCGGTCCGTACACGATCGACGTCCAGGGCCAGTCGCCCGACCCGATCACCGTGAACCAAAACGCTACCCTGAACCTCTTCAGCGCCGCCCCCAGCGCCCCGACGCTTCTGACCCCGGCCAACGGCGCAATCAGCCAGCCCCTGTCGCCCAGCTTCACCTGGAGCGCGGTTGCTCAGACGGCCACCTACACCCTGGAGATCGCCACCGATGCCGCTTTCACGAGCATCGTCCACACCGGAAGCGGCCTGACCACCACCAGCTACAGCGGGGCCAGCCTCAACTCGAACACCCAGTACTTCTGGCGGGTGCGCGCGATCAACGCTTGCGGCGCGGGCAGCAACTCGACCGCCTTCTCCTTCACGACCCAGCCGCTGCCCGGCGACTGCGGCACCGGCACCGTCGCCAACACCGTCTACAGCCAGGACTTCGAGTCGGGAGCGGGGGGCTGGACCCACAGCGGCACGGGCGATACCTGGGCCCTGTCGACCGCCAACCCGCATAGCGGAACCCAATCGTTCTTCGCAGCAGACCCCGTTACCGTGAGCGACCAGCGACTGGTCTCTCCGGCCATCGTCATCCCCGCCGGCAACCCGCCGGTGACCCTGAAGTTCTGGAATTGGCAGCACATGGAGACCACCTCAGGGGGCTGCTACGACGGCGGTATCCTGGAGGTATCGACCGACGGCGGGACCATCTGGACCCAGGTCGGCGGCGCCAGCCTGTTGACCGATCCCTACGACGGTCCAGTTTCAACCTGCTGCTCAAACCCGATCGCCAGCTTGAACGCCTGGTGCGGCAACAACCCCCAGCCCTACCTCAACTCGATCGTGGACATCGGGAGCTACGCGGGCCAGACGGTGCAGTTCCGCTTCCGACTGGGCTCGGACAACTCGGTTTCGCGCCCGGGCTGGCACATCGACGACGTCGTGGTCCAGAACTGCCTGAGCGATCTGATCTTCAAGGACGGTTTCCAGACACCGTAGCCGTCACCAAGCTCAAGCCGATCCAAGCCCCGGTCTCCCCTTCGTGGGAGGCCGGGGCTTCTTCGTTGTGGCCCGTCAGCGATCACCCTCCGAACGGCCGCATGGACGGGAAACCCCGAGAGGCCTTCGCTCTCGATTCCACCGGGGCCTGGCTGGTTTGAGGAAGGCGCCCGACCGAAGTTCGGCCGCCCATCTCGATCAACCCTTGCAGGCTCAGGACTTGGGGGTGGCTCGATCATTGCACTCTCCGCCAGTTGGGGAGGAGTAGATGACACGAACGGGCTACCTGGCGGGCGCCGCATTGCTGTGCTCCGCACTCTCGACCTACGCGGAGACCGGGGTGACGCCCGAGAAGGTCGTCCTGGGCCAGCCGGCCGCGTTCAGCGGTCCCTCGGCGGGGCTTGGAGTCGAGATGTGGCGGGGAGCCTGGGCGGCGTTCCAGGAGGCGAACGACGCGGGGGGCGTTCACGGTCGCAAGATCCAACTGGTCCTGGCCGACGACGCCTACGACGCCGAGAGGGCGGCGCCCGCGGTGACCGAGCTCGTCAGAGCCAGGGTCTTCGCGCTCTTTGGTGGCGTCGGTACGCCCACCATCGTGAAGGCCTTGCCGGTGGTTCTGGAGAACTTCAACAAGGATGGCCTGTTCTACTTCGCGAACTTCACCGGGGCCCAGGCACAGCGCGAGGCGCCCTTCGAGCGCTGCGTCTTCAACCTGAGAGCGTCCTATCGGCAGGAGACCGAGGCCATGGTGGCGGCCTTCTCGGCCATGGGGCGAAGGAAGATCGCGATCTTCGTGCAAGACGACGCCTACGGAGCCTCGGGCCGCGACGGGGTCCGGCGCGCGCTCGCAGCCAGGAACCTGAGCCTGGTCGCCGACACCACCTACCGGCGCGGGCAGAGGTTCGAGGCCAGCACCATGACCCAGGTCGAGGCGATCCGAGCCGCGGGAGCCGAGGCGGTCATCGCCGTGGGCGCCTACCAGGCCTGCGCCGCTTTCGTTCGCGACGCCAGGAACGCCGGCTTGACCATCCCCATCCACAACGTCTCCTTCGTGGGCCCGGACCAGATGCTGGCCCTGCTGCGTGACGAAGAGAAGAGGACCGGCAAGCGGCTGACGGCGAACCTGATCGTGACCCAGGTCGTACCCTCCTACCTGGACACCCGGATCCCGGTCGTGAGCGCCTACCGTATGGCCATGAACCGCTACGACCCGACGATCCCACCGGGGATCGGGGACGGGTCCTACCGGCCGGGCAGCCGGTACAGCTTCGGCTCTCTCGAAGGCTACGTCAGTGCCAAGGCATTCCTGGCGGTTCTGCGGAAGGTGGGCCCCGAGCTGACCCGAAAGCGGTTCTACGAGACGGCCGAGAGCATGGGCCGTTTCGAACTCGGCTTGGAGGCGCCGGCCGAGTTCTCGGCCGGGCGGCACCAGGCTCTGGACAAGGTCTGGTTCACCTACGTGGCCGAGAGCGGCTGGGTCACCACCCGAACCGCCGCCCTCCAGTAGTCGTCTGGCCTGGGGCGTCCGGCCATCTACTAGTGCTGTACCGAGAACGCCAGATACACCTTGTCCCCCAGGTAGATCTCGATCGTTAGCTGGTTGCCAAGGACGGTGTCGACGAGGTTGACGGTGGTGCCGCGGCTGCCGTCGATGGATCCGGTGCTCGGCTGTAGGAGATCCAGGCTGGCCTTGTTCTGCCTCCACTCGAACTTGCCCTTCGAGGTGCGAGCGGAGACGTCGAAGCGCAAGGCCACCGGGGTGTTCATCGCCACCGGACAGCTGTGGCTCACGATGACCTGGTTCACCTCCAGGCACTCCCCGGCAGGCAGGGCGTTGGGCCTGGTGATGGTCACCGAGCAATTGCCAGCCTTGATCGCCGGCAGCCCGCAGGGCGGCGCCAGCGGGGTGGGAGTGGGTGACGGCGTGGGGGTGGGGCTTGGAGTCGGCGTCGGGGTGGGACTGGGCGTTGGCGTGGGAGTGGGGCCCGGGGTGACGCCGACGCGAACGCTGGCGGTGGCGGCGGCGCTCCCACCCTTGGCTGCCAGCGTGTAGATGGTCGTCCAGCCGGGCTTCACTTCCTTGGTGCCCTTGGCTGCCACGGTCCCGATCCCGTTGTCGATCTCGACGCTGTCGGCCCCCTGGACGTCCCAGCTCAGGGTCGAGGACGAGCCGGCGGGTATCTGGTCGGGGAGGGCGGTGAAGCTCTGGACGGACAGGCCATCGGGACCGGTCAGCTCATTCCAGACTTCGCAGCGCAGGGAGGTGAGCCCCAGCAGCACGCAGGCAACAGCAAGGCCACGGCCATGACGAGTGGACATAGGCGCCCCTTTGAGAAAACACCTCAAGGGTAGGGCGCCGGCCTCCTGATGTCAAGTGTTACTTTAGATCTGACTCGGAACCATTGGTCAGATCTGGAGAAATCGCCTCATCGTCGGACAGCGGAACCTCCACGGGTCGGGGCGCCTCGATGGCCCGCTTGAGGCCGGCGACGTCCACCTCTTCGCCCAGGACCTCTGCGAACTCCTCGATCTTGGGCAGCTCGCCCAGATCCTTGAGCCCGAAGTGGAGCAGGAACTCCTTGGTGGTGCCGTACAACATGGGCCGGCCCACCACCTCCTTGCGGCCCACGATCTTGATCAGGCGCTTCTCGAGCAGAGTCTTCACCACCCCACCCGACTTGACGCCGCGCAGGTCGATCACCTCGGGCAAGGTGACCGGCTGCTTGTAGGCGATCACCGCCAGCGTCTCCAGGGCCTGGATGCTGAGCCGGGTGGGCTTTCGGGGATCCAGAAGCTCTCGCACCCAATCGTTATACTCAGGACGGGTGGTGATCTGGTATCCGCCCGCCACCTCCACCAGTTGCAGGCCGCGGCCGGGCTGGGCGTAGTCCGCCTGAAGGGCGGCCAGGGCGGCCTGCCAGTCGTCTTTCGCCACCCCGCTCAGCACCTTGCCCAGCTCGCGCGCCGTGACCGGCTCCGGGGAGGCGAAGATCAGGGTCTCCAGGATGGCCCTGACCTCCTCGGGGGCCAGGGCAGGGCCCTCCTCGACGATCTCCGCATCCGTCAGGTCGGTGTCGGGCTCGGAATCCCCCGGCTGGGCAGAGCCCTCCGCCGGTTCCCCGGCGCTCGATGGCGCACCGCCGGCCTCGTCCTCCGGCGCCGCCTCGGCGGCCATTCCGGGCTCGTTCTCAGGAGCTTCGGGCGCCAGCTCGGCCCGGCTCGGCTCCGCCGCTGGTTTGGTCTCGGGCTGGCTATCGTTCTCTTCCACTTCCCCTTCGTCCTTCGTGTCCTTCGTTCGTTGCCTGTGGTAGCTGTCAGCAGTCAGCGGTCAGCGGTCAGCTCTCAGCTACGACAAGCGATCAGAGGTTGGGGCGCGGTGCGCTCTGCCGTGGCTGAATGGCGCGTCCCGTGGGCTTGATCGCTACCACCTACACCAGTGCTCCGGCCCGCGCTGGCATCGAGGTGCCGCTCCGCGCTCCGACGCTCGGCCATTGTCAGTTGACCACGATTCGGGCCCCGCGAGTCGCGCTTCGGGCACCTCGATGCTCATCTGGCGGGCCGATGCCGCTTGCTGTCCCCTGCATCTATGCTTCCGTTCTTTGTGCCCTCTGTGCCTTTGTGGTGATCCGTTCGTTGCTGACTGCTGATTGCTGACCGCTGACCGCTTCCGTCATACCGCCAGCTGCGGCCCTCCTTCGACTGGCCCCACAGGCCGAAACACCCGGATGGGCCCGAAGATTCCCCGCTGGTACACCTTGACCCGCTTGAGGCGGATCAGCTCCAGAAGCGCCAGGAAGGTCACGATCATGTCCGCCTTGGTCTCCTGGGAGCGGAACAACTCCAGAAACTCCAACGACTCCCCTTCCTTGATGAGGTCCAGCACCTCCTCGATCCGCTGCTCGATCGACTTGCCTCCGGAAGCCACCTCGTGGGCGAGCTGGGTCTTGCGCCGCTCCAGCATCTCCTTGAAGGCGCCGATCAGGTCGAAGAGCCCCGCCTCCAGCATCTCCTCGCCGGCATCGTCGAAGCTGGGGATCACGGTCTCGGGCCGCAGGAAAGTGGCGGCCCGGATCTCCCCCATCTGGTGCAACAGACCGGCGGCATCCTTGTAGCGCTGGAACTCGAGCAGGCGCCGCACCAGCGCCTCCCGCGGATCCTCGAGATCCTCCTCGCCCTGGGCCTCGGTGGGCTCGACCGGCACCAGCATCTTGGACTTGATGTGGATGAGAGTGGCCGCCATCACCAGGAACTCTCCGGCGACGTCGAGGTTCATCTCCTGCATCAGGTCCAGGTACTCCATGTACTGGCGGGTGATGGGAGCGATGGGGATGTCGTGGATCTCGATCTTCTCCTTGCGGATAAGGTACAGGAGCAGGTCGAGCGGGCCCTCGAAGATGGGCAGTTGGATTCGGGGCACGTCTTCGGGCAACGACGACTCGACGCCCTCCGGGATCGCTACCGGCTGCTGGGGCGAGGTCTTGGCCGGCACCGCCAGGCCAGGGGCGAGGGCGTCCATCTCGTCGTCTTCCGGCTCGTCGCTCACGTGCGCGGGTAGGCGATCTTCATGGCCGACCGGACCTCATCCATGGTGGCCTGGGCCACGGCCCGCGCCTTCTTCGAGCCCTCGAACAGGATGTCCCACACCGTGTCCGGGCGGGCGGCGAGCTCGGGCCGGCGGGCGTGGATGGTATCGAGGCGCACCAGCATGTGCTCGATCAGGCGGCCCTTGCAGTCGAGACAGCCGATGCCGGCGCTGCGGCAGCCCTCGGCGGCCCAGGCCTGGCTTTCCGGGCTCGAGAAGGCCTTGTGCAAGTCGAAGACCGGGCACTCCTCGGGGGTCCCGGGGTCGTGTCGGCGCTTGCGGGCCGGGTCGGTGACCATGGGCTTGATCTTCTGGCGCATGGTCTCCGGGTCGTCCTTCATGTAAACGGCGTTGCCGTAAGACTTCGACATCTTGCGGCCGTCGGTGCCGGGTATGCGTTTGGCTTCGGTCAGCAGCGTCTGCGGTTCCGGGAACACGGGGCCGAAGAGGTTGTTGAAGCGACGCACGATCTCCCGGCTCAGCTCGATGTGAGGCGCCTGGTCCTCGCCTACCGGCACTGCATCGGCCTTGTAGATGATGATGTCGGCGGTCTGCAAGAGCGGGTAGCCCAGGAAGCCGTAGGTCGAGAGGTCCTTCTCGGAGAGCTGCTGCTGCTGTTCCTTGTAGGTCGGCACCCGTTCCAGCCAGGGCACCGGTACCACCATGGAGAGCAGCAGGTGCAGCTCGGCGTGCTCGGGCACCAGGCTCTGGATGAAGAGCGTGGAGCGAGCGGGGTCGAGCCCCGCGGCCAGCCAGTCGCAAGCCACCTCCAGGATGTTCTCGCGGATGGGGCCGGGGTCGGCGTAGTCGGTGGTGAGCGAGTGCCAATCCACGATGGTGAAGAAGCAGTCGTAGGCGTCTTGCAGGCGCACCCAGTTGTCGAGGGCGCCCATCAGGTTGCCGAGGTGGAGAGCGCCGGTGGGGCGCATGCCGGAGAGGATGCGGGGGCGAGGCATCAGTAGACCATCCTGAAGATGAACAAGGTCAGCCAGGACTGGATCGGCACCAGGATCTTGCCGATGGGGATGAAGAGCAGGAGCAGCAGCCACGGCCCGAACGGCTCCACCAAACGGTCATAGCGCTCGCCGATGGGTCGGGGCAGGCCCCAGGAGACGATCCAGGAGCCATCCAGGGGAGGCACTGGCACCAGGTTGAAGAGAGCCAGGCCCAGGTTCATCTGGATGCCCACGGCCGCGATCACGAAGAACACGTCGTGAGGACCTTGGGCCATGCCGGCGCTTCGGATGACCAGCAGAGCGAGCGTGAAGAGGACGGCCAGCAGCAAGTTGGAGGCCGGTCCCGCCCCCGCCACCAGCACGTGCCCCCGGGCCAGCTTGCGGAAGTTGTGGGCGCCCACCGGCGTCGGCTTGGCCCAGCCCAGGAGCGGCACCCCACCCCAGAAGATCTGCAAGAGCGGGATCAGGAAGGTGCCCACCGGATCGATGTGGACCAGCGGATTCAGATCCACCCGCCCTTGCAGCATGGCGGTGTCGTCGCCCATGCGGTAGGCCACGTAGCCGTGGGCCGACTCGTGGACGGAGAGGCTGAAGAGCAGCACCACGTAGGTGGTGATGCCCAGAAAGATCTCGGGCGTGATCATTCCAAGGACTCGTCGGTTCGCAGAACCTTGGATCCTAGCACAGCGGGCGCGCGTCGGGGCGGGGGCTAGCGGCGGTGACGCTCCTTGAGCTGGTGGCTGTCGCGGGCCTTCAGGGTCAACCCGTAGATGGCCCGGAACTGCTCGATCTCGCGAAGCGTCTCCGGGCCAAAGGGCGCCTTGCCCTCCAAGGCGTGGAGCACGATGCCTTCGAGCAGGTCGCCGAGCGACATGTCCTTGAGCTCGGCGATGGCCTTCAGCACCTTGAGCATGCGCTTTTCCATGCGCACACCGGTCTGGACCCGCTCGACCTCCAAAGAAAGTCGACGCTCACCGGTCTTCATGATCGACGCGCGGCTGGGCGCAGGGTCTCACCGCTGCGCAGCCAGTGGTTCATCGAGTCCTCCCACCAGGCCATGTCGCTCCGGAAGGCCTCTTCCGAGTGATTCTCCTTCAAGAAGGCGCGACCCGCCGGGCTCAAGGGTGTGAATGTGTAGGTGATGTGGACCGAGCTTGAACCCTCCGCCCCGGCTTCCACACCGATCCTCAGCCGCGTGGCCAGGAGCCCGGTGGTGACGCGGAAGAACTCCACGATCATCCGGATGGGATCGTGCTGCGTGATCATCCAGACGGTCTCTGGCCGGCCGGGGACCCGGGTTCTGAAGACGCAGCCGTCCTCAGCGAGGCCGGAGTCCGAATGGACCATCTCGACCTCGTCGATCCAGCCGTCCAGCCAGTCCGCTTCGCGGACCGGGCACAGGAGCAGAAAGGCGCTCTCGGGCGGCGCCCCGATGTGTTGCGTGTAGCTGCGGGTGACTCGTCCTGAGTCGACTGGCTTCATGGCCTCTCCTTTGGGGCGCCTTCTCGTCGCGGCCAGGCAAGGTCCTGGTTGCGGCCTCGCCAGCTGCCCTCTCGGCGCGCCGGACGCATGGTGGTATCTTGGTACAAAGGTACATAGATGTCAAGAGGCGATCGCGGCAGCTCAGGACAACAGCAGGCGGGGGCCGGGGGCGATGGGCCGGCTGTCGACGCGAATCCAGCCGTGACTCATCAGGCTGGCCAGGGCGATCTGACATCGGGTGGCGACGTCGACTTGTGGGGGGCCCACCTCGAGCTCGACGCCGAAGATCAGCCTTCCCCGGCGCTGCAGGGTGTCGAGGTAGCGACCCAGATCGACGGGAGCGTTCGCCTCCCCCTGGCGCAGCTTCTCGAAGAAGCCCATGGGCGACGCCGCCTCGATCTCCCGGCCATCGACGAAACGAAAGCGACGCGTGCGAGCCATGGCTCCACCAATCCACCAAACGAGAGAGCAAGGCACGTGCCGCTGTAAGTCGTTGATGCCGCGTGGTGGGGGACCGTGGTTCGGGAAGGATGCCCCGGAACGGTCCGGCAAGAACCGGCAGCGATCGGCGGCACCCAGGAAGGGGCGAGTCAGCGGAAGCTGTAGGCGTGGAGAACGCCTTCGACCAGGGTCACCAGCTGGCCCGCGCCCGAGCTCGCCGGAAGCACCGCGAAAGCGGCAGCGTCCGCACCAAGCGCCACCCGGGCCAGCCGCTCCCCGCGCGCCGACACCACCACCAGCGACCGCGGGCCGTCGGAGAACACCCACTCGGGCCGAGCGTCGCCGGCCAGATCGCCGTGGGCGAAAGCCGGCCGGCGCCAAGAGCCGGTTGCCCCCCGGAGGGTGGCCTGCCAGGCCAGCTTGCCCTCCGCGTCGAAGGCAACCACCCGCTGCTGCCCCGCCGCCACGACCTGCACCCCACCCTGGCCGTCGATCGCGGCCGCGTCCAACGTCGTGTAGTAGTCGTTGTGCGGCTTGTGTACGCCAAGGGAATTCCCCTGGCCGTCGTAGAGGTGAACCGAGCCACCCGCCTCGCTGGCCGCCACCAGGGCCGAGCCGGGACCGGTGGAGACCACGGCCTGGCTCCACACGTTTCCGATCTCGGTCACGCTCCACAGGCGGCGGCCGTCGCTCCCCACGCCGTGCAAGCCCCCGTTGCCGTTCATGCCCACGATCATCTCGGGTCGGCCGTCTCGGTCCAGGTCTCCCCAGTGGGCGCCGTTCACACCGGTTCCCGAACGGTAGGACCACAGAGCCTGGCCACGGCCGTCCGCCACCAACACCGCGTCGCCCCAATTGGAGTAGCCCAGCAAGCGCTGCAGGCCGGCCGTGCTCCCGAAGCACGCGATGGCGGTCACCGGGCCCGGCAAGCCCAGCGTGGCCTCCTCACGCCCGCCGGCGTCGAAGACGTGGACCAGGGAGCCGTCCGCCGCCAGCAGGCGGGAACTGCCGTCGCTCTGCCAAGCGCAGCTGGCAACCGCGCGCCCCTGGGGCAAGGGATGCGTCCACACCTGCTGGGGCGAAAGCGCCTGCGGCGGATCGATCAAGCCGTCGCCATCGTTAGGCGTAGCGGTAGCCGACTCCGCTGGGGCCTGGTAGTCGGGGGCCAGGGCCCTGGCCTTCAGGGTCTCGAAATCCTGGTAACCCACGTGGACTTCCCGGATCACACCCTGGCGGTCGATGAAGGCAGTCGTGGGCAGAGCCTCCACCCCGTCGAAGGGCGCCGGCAGCGAGGAAGCCGACGCAATGCGGTAGGCGACGTTCTCCTTGTCGACGAACGCCCTCAGGGTGTCCCGGTCCTCGTCGCTCACACCCAGGACCGCCAGTTCGGAAGCGGGGATCTCTCGGGCCAGGCGGCTCAGGTGCGGCATCTCCTGGCGGCAGGCGGCGCACCAGGTGGCCCAGAAGTTGAGCACCACCGGCCGGCCCTTGAGGGACGCGAGATCCACTCGCTCGCCCTCCAGGGTGGTGAGGGTGAGCGCCGGAGCCTGAACGCCCTCCCAGGTGCCGACCCTCTCCCCGTGACTCGCGCCCAGGCCGGCCATCTCCGCTTCCATCTTGCGATAGAAGTGGTAGTAGAGAACCCCCAGGCCGGTACTGGCCAGAATGCCCAGCGTGGACAGGGCGAGCGCCCACCAGCCCATGGCGCGGTTCTGGCCCCGGCGGCGCAGGTACAGGATGGAGAGCGGCAGCCCCAGCAAGCCGAGCACGCCGCCGATCAGGAACGGGCTCAGCACCGGAGCCAGGATGCCGAGGACCAGCGCCGCCACCGCCAGGGCCAGTGGTGCCGTGGTCGCCCTGTCGGGGCCGGGGCCCTGGGGCTGCGAATCCATGGTTGGAGATGATAGCAGACGTTTTCGCCAAACGGCCTACGGCAGCAGGCGCCCGCGGGCGTAGAGCAGGATCACCAGCACCGGCAGCGCCAGGGCCGTCCGCCACTCGCGGTTCGCGCGCACCTGGGCCCAGTCGAACCGGGAGCCGCGGGGCCCGCCCGGCGTCAACCGCGGGAGGAACAGCGGGACCTCACGCGCCCAATCCGCGTACTCCGGGAACTTCTCGGCCAGGAAGGCGGCTTCCTCCCGCATCACCGGCGGGTAGAAGGCCAGGAAGTAGACGGCCACCGCCAGCACCACCCAGAGGCTGGCCGAGGCCACCGCCACGCCTAGCGCGAGTAGCAAGCTGCCCAGATACAGGGGATTGCGGCTCAAGGCGTAGGGGCCACCGGTCGCCAGCACCCGGGTCTTGCGGATGTGCCCGGAGGCCCACAGGCGCACGGCTTCGCCCAACACCGCCAGCAGGCTGCCTCCCATCAAGGAAAGGGGGGTAGGCCGCGCCAGCAGGAAGACCAGGGCGCCCGCCAGGTAGCCGCAGGGCACCCGGTACCGAGACACGCTCACCGTCGCTCTCCCCCCGCTGCCGCCAGTCGCCGCTCCACCGCGGCCGTCACCTCCTCGACCGGGATCAGACTCATCACGCCGGCGTGCTGGGAGCAGCCGCGGCGATAGCAGGGGGCGCAGGGGGGCACCCGGCGAACCACCAGGTCGGCGGCAGCGAAAGGACCGTTGCGAGCCGGATCGGTGGGCCCAAAGAGGGCCACCACCGGCGTTCCCACCGCGCAAGCCAGGTGCAGCGGCCCGGTGTCGCCGGCCACCACCAAACGGGCCCGGCGGGCCAGCTCCAGGTAGTCGAGAAGCGCGGTCGGGAACGCGCGCCGCGCCGCCCCCTCCGAAGCCGCCACCACCCGGTCCGCCAGGGCTTCTTCCCCGGGGCCCCAACTGACCAGGCAAGGCAGGCCACGCGCCCGCAGGTCCCGCGCCAGCGCGCCAAACGCCGCGGCCGGCCACAGCTTGCCGGCCCAGCCGCCGCCGGGGTTCAGGATCGCGAAGTCCCCCAGGCCGAGCGCGGCGAGCCCGGCATCCACCGTGGTGCGGGCCAGCGCGGGCGTTGGCAGTGGGAACTCCCGGGAACCCGAGGCCACGATGCCCAGCGGCGCCAGGAGAGCCAGGTTCTTGTCGATGACGTGGGTGGCGTCGGACTGGCCACGCACCTGCTCGGTCATGAGCAGCGCCGACAACCCCTCTTTGCGTTCGGCGGGCCGGTAGCCGATCACCCGGGGAGCCCCCGACAGCCGGGCCCACAGGGCCGACTTCCATAGCCCCTGGAAGTCCAGGGCCACGTCGGCGGGTGCAGCTCTGAGAGCGCGGCGCGTTTGGCGCACCAGGGGCAGCCTCAAGGCCCCGGCCCGCGGCAGGGCCAGGGTCCGGGCCACCAGCGGGTTGCCCTCGACCAGCGGCAGCCCCGGAGGTTCCACCAGCCAGTCCACCTCCCACCCCTGGCGGTGCAAGGCCGAGAGCGCGGGCAGCGTGTGCACCACGTCGCCGATCGAGGAGAGCCGGACCACGAGCGCCCTCACTCGCGGAGCCTCGCGATCAGCGTCCGGGTGTCGTGGTCTTTGGCGTCGCCCACGATCGCCACCCGCCCGCCGTAGGAGCGCACCACCTCGCGCTCGGGCACGGTGTCCGGCGTGTAGTCGGTGCCCTTGCAGTGAACGTCGGGCCGCAGGGCGAGCAGCAGCCTGGACACGTCGTCTTCCTGGAAGACCACGACCCAGTCGACCGCCCGCAGGGCCGCCACCAGCAGGGCTCGATCCGCTTCGGGCTGGACGGGGCGCCCCTCGCCCTTGAGCCGCCGCACCGAGGGGTCGCCGTTCACGCCCACCACCAAGACGTCAGCCTCGCGTTTGGCGCCTTCCAGGCAGCGGACGTGGCCGACGTGCAAGACGTCGAAGCAGCCGTTGGCGAGAGCCACCCGGAGCCCGGCCCGCCGGGCCTCTTCGACGTGCGCCTGGACCTGCTCCAGGCTGCCGATCTTCGAATGCGCCGGCCTCACGGCAGCGAATGATCCTGGGCCACCGCCCGATCCAGCTCGGCGGCGGAAACGGTGGCGGTGCCCCGCTTCATCACCACGATGCCGCCGGCGTAGTTGGCGAGCAGCGCCGCCTCCGCCGGGCTGGCTCCCGTCGAGAGGGCCAGCGTGAAGGTGGCGATGACGGTGTCGCCGGCTCCGGTCACGTCCGCGACCTGGTCCGAGCCGTAGATGGGAATGTGCAGGGTCGGCCGACCGGGCTCGAAGACGGCCATGCCGTCGCTCCCCCGGGTGATCACCACCGCCCGCACCCCCAGGCGCCGGAGCAGGCTGCGCCCCGCCGCCTCCAGCCGGCCCAGGTCGTTGCCGATGCTGATGCCCAGGGCCGCCTCCACCTCCGGCTCGTTGGGCGTCACCGCCGTCATGCCCTTGAAGCCGAGCAGGCCGAAGCGGGAGTCCACGGTCACCGGGATCCGGCGCTTGCGGGCCAGCGCCACCGCCCACTCCACCAGCTCGGGAGTGAGCAGACCGAAGCCGTAGTCGCTCACCAGGATGGCGTCCAGCCGGCCCGCGAAGCCCTTGAGCGCCTGGAGCACGGCCCGGCGTGCCGCGCTGGCCTCCGCCAAACGCGTCGCCTTGTCGATGCGCACCATCTGCTGCTTGGTGGAGTGCACGCCGCCGGCCAGGATGCGAGTCTTGACCGGCGTCACGTAGCCGCGATCGGTGACCACCAACCGGCTGCCGATTCCCATCTCCTTGAGCAGCGCCCGCAGCCGCCGGCCCGCATCGTCGCCGCCCACCACGCCCAGCGGAAGCGGTTTGCCCCCCAGGGTGTGGATGTTGTGGACGGCGTTGGCGCCGCCTCCTAGCCGGAGGTCGGTGCTATCGTATTGCAGGATGAGGACCGGAGCTTCGCGGCTGACGCGTTCTACGCGCCCGTAGAGGAACTCGTCGGCCACCAGGTCGGCCAGCACCAGGACTCGCCTTCCACGGAAGGCGTCGATGCGGCGGCGGAGCTGGTCGGCGGAGTGCCGAGGTCGCTTCACGGAAGCTCCGCCGGTCCCGGTTCTTGGTCCAGGATCAAACGCACCGCCTCCAGCACGTGCTCGGCCGTCAGGTCCGGCTGGCGAGGCCACCTGGGCGCGTGGTAGGTGAGCTCCCCCAGGCCGTAGCCGCTTCTCACCATGGCCCCGCGGGCACCGACGTTCCAGGCCAGCTGCAAGTCGCCGTGGCGGTCGCCGATCACCCAGGAGCGCGCGAGGTCGACGTCCAGTTCGGCCGCCGCCCGGTGCAACAGGCCAGGCCGCGGCTTCCGGCAGTCGCAATCGTGCCGGTAGGGCGGCTCACCTACCGATGGATGGTGTGGGCAGTAGTAGATCGCGTCCAGCCGGGCGCCCCCCGCTTCCATGTCGGCTCGGATGGAATCGTGGACTTCGTGGATCAGCGACTCGGGGAAGTAACCCCGGGCTACCCCCGCCTGGTTGGTGACCACTACCGCCAGGTAGGGGCTGTCGTTGATCAGCCGCACCGCGTCCACGGAGTAGGCGTAGAGCCGGAACCGCGAGGGATGGTTCACGTAGCCGATCTCGTGGGAGAGCGTCCCGTCGCGGTCCATGAAGATCGCTGGCTTCACCGAATCAACTCCGCGCCGGGGACCCCGGCGCGAGGTCGCCGAGCAGGGACAGGGCGGCGGTGGCCACCCGGTCCTCGGTGATGCGCGTCATGCAGCGGTGATCGATGGGGCACTCGCGCAGCAAGCAAGGGGCGCAGTCGACCTCGTCGCGCACCAAACGGTTGGGCCCGGTGGCCGGCGCCGTCTCCCGCCAGTCGGTGGAGCCGAAGATGGCGACCTGCGGCACGCCCAGGGCCGCCGCCAGGTGCATGGGGCCGGAGTCGTTGGTGAGCAGCAGACTCAGGCACGAGAGCGCTCCCGCCAGCTCGGCGAGCGAGGTCAGACCGCAAAGGACCCGGGAGGGCGCCTGCATGAGGCCGGAGACGGCTTCACCGAGGGGGCGATCCTGAGCGCCGCCCAGGATGGCAACCCGGGCCCCCATCCGGCGGGCCAGGAGGTCCCCCGCCGCCGCATATCGCTCGGGCAACCAGCGCTTGGCCGAGCCGAAGAAGGCGCCGGGGTTGAGGCCGATCCAGGGCCCATCGCCGCCGAGGAGCGAGGCACCCCGTGCCCGCCAGTCGGCCGGGCAAGCCAGCGAGGCATCGGGGGAAGCGGAGACCTGGAGGCCAAGGCCGGCGAGCATGGCCCGATAGTAGTACACCTGGCTGCGGCCTCGGATCGGAGCGGGGACCCGCGGCCGCCGGGTGAGCAGGAAGCCGCGCCCGTCGGTCGCGTAGCCCCAGCGCTCCGGAATGCCGGCGGCCCGGGCCATGAGGGCGGTGCCAAAGGAGTTGGGCAGCAACACCGCGGTGTCGAACCTGCCCCGCAGGGCCCCCACGTCGGCCTGGAAGCCGGCGCTCTCGCGGACCGCATCGACCTCGGCCACCGCGCGATAGAGCTCGGCCACCCAGGCTCGGGCCAGCACTTCGATCCTCGCCGCCGGGAAGTTCCGGCGCAGGTCGCGGACGGCGGGGAGGGACAGGACCACATCCCCCACCCAGTTGGGTGCGCGAATCAGAAGGCTGGCGTTAGATGGTAGCATTCAGCGGTCAGCGGTCAGCAGTCAGCTACGGCGACGGACACGGAACGACGGCAGTCAGCAGTCAGCAGTCAGCGGTCAGCTACGGCGACGGACACGGAACGATGGCAATCGGCGGTCAGCAGGCAGTCGGCTGCGGCAGCGGATGCGGAACGATAGCGGTCAGCGGCCAGCAATCAGCAATCCGCCGGGCCAACGGACACGAGACGATAGCACGCGGGTCAGCATCGGAGGCGGCGGATCAGGGATGCGAGCATGCGCTTCACCTCGACGACGTCTGCCTCCAGTTCGTGAGAGAGCTGCTGGTCGAGGTAGCCGAGGTCCCGAGCCAGCAGCACCTGGCACTCGAGCTCGCTCGCCGACCCCATGGCTATGTCCAGGAAGCGCCGGAACTCGGCGTCTCCGCTTCGCCCGCAGCCTTCGGCGATGTTGCACGAGACAGAAACCCCGGCACGGCGCATCTGGTCGGCCAGACCATAGCGCTCTCGCGCCGGGAAGAGGTCTGTGGCACGGTACACCCGGAGCGCCAAGTCGTGCGCCTTGGCCCCCGCCTTGAGGTCCCGGAAGTTCTTCATGGCGTTTCTTCCGGCTCGCCGCGCGCCGGCAGGTTCCCCGCCTCCCGCGCACTCGGTTGATGGCTGGCAGGCGATCCCTGATGGGCGATCGCCTGCGTTCTGAACGCTGATTGCTGACTGCTGATCGCTTCCTTCCCCGGCTGCGTCTTCCAGCGGCGGTGGATCCACAGCCACTGCTCCGGGGCTTCGCGCACCCAGGCCTCGATGCGGTAGGTGAGAGCCTGCGTCAGGTGGGCGATGTCGCGCTGGCGGTCGCCGGAAGTGGTCCACCTCACCGCCGGCTCGTAGATCGCTCGGTAGCGCCCGTCGTCGCCAAGCCGCACCTGCACCGGAACCAGAGCGCAACCGGTCTTGACCGCCAGGGCCGCGGCCACCGTGGTGGTGGCGGCGGGACGGCCGAAGAAGTCCACGAAGATGCCGTCGCCCTCCTGCACGTTCTGATCGATCAAGATGGCGACCCCGCCGCCGGCGCGCAGCATCTTGAGCACCTGCACCAGGGCTCGCTGCTTGTAGATGACGGGGTTGCCGGAGCGGCCGCGGAAAGCGCACAGCCGTTCGTCAAGCCGTGGGTTGTCGAGGGGACGAGCCACCACCCCCAGGGGGCCGAAGAGCAGGCCGTGAGCCACCCCGTGGGCCTCCCAGTTGCCGAAGTGGGCGGTGACCACGACCAGCCCATGGCCGGCGGCCACGGCTCCCTCGACGTGCTCGCGGCCCTCGACGTCCACCACCGAGAGCACGGTCTCGCAGGGCCGTTCTGAGAGCCACAGGATGTCGAGGAGGATCTGGCCGAAGTGGGCGTAGACGCCGCGCGCGGTCCGCAGCCGGCGGGCCTCGTCCCAATGGGGAAAGGCGTGGCGGAGGTTGTCGACCGCAACCCGCACGTGGCGCCGGTCGAGATCGCCCCACAGCCGACCCAGCCCGCGTCCCAAAACCAGGGCGGCCCGCCGGGGCAGCAGGCCGAGAAGTCGAGTCACCACGGCGGCGGCCCCGGCCTCGATCGCCAAACGCCCGGCCCGAGTCACGCCGCCCTCCGGCCGATCGCCGCCAGCAGCCGCTCCCACAAGCGCTCCTCGGGCTCGGCCCGGGCCTCCGTGCGCAGGACCAGCACCGGCAGCGCCGAAGCCGCCGAGGGGAAACGCACGGCGTCCTTGGCGGTGGTGACAAGCGCATCGGCGCCGAGCGAGCGCGCCCGCCGGTCCAACTCCGCCACCTCGGCCACCGTGAAGGGATGGTGGTCGCGGAAGAAAGCGCTGCCGGCCAGGCTGGGGACCAGGGTGTCGACGTCGGCGCGAAAGCGCTCGGGCCGGGCGATGGCGGCGACCAGGAAGGGGCGGAGCGGCGCCGGGCGCGATTCGCCATCGAGGCCGAAGAAGCCCCGGGGAATCCGGCGGATCGGCAGGCAACGCCCCTCACCCAACCGTTGGGCGCAACGGGCGCGCCTGCGGTCGTCGGCCCCCGAGAGCAGGATGAGGTCGGCTCGCCAGGCAGCTCGGGGAAACTCGCGGAGCCGCCCGGCGGGAAGCGGCCGGTCGCTGAGATCGGCCGCATCCAGGCAAAGGATGTCGAGGTCTCGCGCCAAACGCAAGTGCTGGAAGCCGTCGTCCAGCACCAGGACCCGGGGGCCGAAGCGCTGGAGGACGGCTTTGCCCACCAGGTCTCGGCGCCGGCCCACCGCTACCACCACGCCGGGCAGGCTGCGAGCCAGCATCACCGGCTCATCCCCCGCCTCGGCGGCGCCCGCCAGCACCTGAGAGCCATCGCCGACGATCAGCGACTCACCCCGAAACGAGCCGCGGTAGCCGCGGCTCAGGATGGCGACCGGCTGGCCCGCGTCCTGGAGCAGCTCGGCGATCCTGGCCACCACCGGCGTCTTGCCACTGCCACCTACCGAGAGGTTGCCGACGCTGATCACCGGCGAGGGGAGATGGGCTTGCGACAGCAGCCGGCGCCGGTAGAGGGCCACCCGAGCCGCTGCCCCTAACCCGTAGAGTCCGCCCAGCGGCGCCAGCCAGGCCCGGCTCATGCCAGAAGCTCCGCCAGAGCCTCGACCGTGCGGCCCACGGCTCCCCTGCTCTCGAGCAGCAGGGATCGCGCCCGCTCTCCCACCTCCCGCCGGCGGGCCGGGTCCGCCAACAGCTCGAGCAGAGCCTCCGCCAACCGCTCGGGACCCGCCACCTGGACCAGGGCTCCAGCGCTCCGGAACTGGTCGGCGATCTCCTGGAAGTTCTCCATGTGCGGTCCCACCACCACCGCCTTGCCGGCCGCGGCGGGCTCCAGCACGTTGTGGCCACCGCTGGGCACCAGGCTGCCGCCCACGAACACCACCTCGGCCGCAGGGTAGATGGATGCCAGCTCCCCCATGGTATCGAGCAACAGCACGTCACCCACACTCCACGGCTCGACAGCCAACGTGGTGCGCCTCACGCAGGAGAGGCCGGCGATCTGGACCAAGCCCTCGGCCTCGGCGAACCGCTCGGGGTGGCGCGGCACCAGGATCAGGCGCGCTTGCGGGAACCGGGCCCGGACCTGGCGAAAGGCCGTGAGGACCATGACCTCCTCACCGGGCATGGTGCTGCCGGCAACCAGCAGAGGCCCGGGCTCCATGGCCGGCGCCAACAGGCGCGCCAGCGCCGCGGGTGCAGCTTGTTCGCCTATCGCATCGAACTTCAGGTTGCCGGCCACCCGCACCCGATCCGGCGGCGCGCCGATGGCCCTCGCCCTCTCGGCATGAGCCGAGCCCTGCATCAGGAACAAGTCGACCTCGGCCAGCACGTGCCTCAGCAGGAAGCGGATGCGGCGGTAGCGGCCGCAGGAGCCGGCGGAGAGCCGGCCGTTCGCCACTACGATGCGCACCCCCGCCCGTCGCGCCTCGTGAATCAGGTTGGGCCAGAGCTCCGTCTCCATGAGCAGCAGCAGCCGCGGGTTCACGGAGGCCAGGGCCTTGCGCACCGGGCCACGGAAATCGAAGGGAGCGAAGAAGAGGGCATCGGCCTCGCCCAGACCGGAGCGGGCGACGCTGTGGCCGGTGACCGTGGTGGTGGAGACCACCAGGCGGAGTTGCGGAAAACGCTCCCGGAGCGGGCCCAGGAGGACCCGCGCCGTCAGCACCTCGCCGACCGAGACGGCGTGGATCCAGATCGAGGGGGTCCGGTCGGGGTTCAGGTCGGGCGGCAGGCTGCCCATGCGCTCGCGAAAGCTGACGCGGTACTTGCCGGTCGCCCGCCCTTTCCAAAGGAAGTAGGGGACGGCCAGCATGAAGGCAAGAGCGAGAAGGGCGCTGTAGAGGCTGTACACGGGGTCTCCGGCCTTCAGGGACGTGGTCGCAAAGGGCTGAGTATAGCCGTGATGGCGTTGCTGCCCCGAACACGGGGCCGCGGGTGCTCCCCCGGGTCAAGACCTGCCGCTGCTGCGGCGGCCTGTCTCCGCGCGCCGCGCGATCCCCATCAGGGCACGCGACCGGGCCTCCTTGCCGACGGCGGCGAAGCGCCGCCCCGCGTCCGCGCCATCGCCTGCCGCCACCGCCGCCTCGGCTCGGGCAAGACGCGCCTCCAACTCGTGGAGGACGAAGCCGGACCGGCGCGCCTCCTCCGCCGCCGCATCGAGAGTGCGGGCGGCCGCGGCGGGGTCGTCCGCCGCCTCGACCCGGCCCGCCGCCACCGCCACCTCGAGCCGCACCACTAGCATCTCGCTCGACCCAGCGAGGGAACGGGCGCGAGCCAGGGAGGCCCGGGCCTCCTCATGGCGGGCGGCCGCGTGGAGAGCGAGGGCGAGGGTGGCATGGGCCAGGGCC
>DATECU010000308.1:0-12395 GCA_035286745.1 Vicinamibacteria bacterium
GCGGTGATGGCGGCCCGTCTGGGATTCATCGAAGAGCTCCTCGCGGCGAACGGCCACCGGCTCAAGGCCGTACGGCCCGCCAAAAAGAAGCCGCTATTATACGCAGCGTCGGAGGACGCCGCGTTCCGTGCCCGGGGCCCCTGGCTACACCCACGATCAAGCCGCCGCCTCTGGTACGATGGGCGTTCTGCGCCCGCCGGTCGGGCCACGCCATGAAGCTGCTACTCGCTCTAGCCCTGCGCAACCTGTTCCGGCACACCAGGCGGACGCTCTTGACCGCTTCGGCGCTGGTCCTCGGCATCGGGATCATGATCCTGGGCCGGGCCTGGACGGCGGCCATGGAGCAGGCGGTGGTGGTCCCGGCGAAACGCGCCACCCTGGGCCAGCTTCAAGTGTTCGCCAAGGACGCCGCGACCGACGAGGGCGGCTCGGTCTCCTTCATCGCACCGCAGAACAACTACCGGCTGCTCCAGAACCCGCGGGCCCTGATCGCGCGCATCCTCGAGGCCGAGCCGCGTCTTCTGGCCGGGCTCTCCCGCCTGATGATCGGGGCCATCCTCTCCTCCGGGGACAGAAGCCTCGAGGGCATCCTGATCGGCATCGACCCCGCGGCGCGGGCCAGCGTCTATCCCGCTATCGAGCTCCGCGAGGGCCGCCACTTCGAGCCAGGGGAGAAGGCGGTGCTGGTGAATCGCGGCCTCGCCAAACGGTTGGGCGTCAAGGTGGGGGACACCTTGGTGGCGCTCGGCAACACCGCCGACGGCCGGCTCACTGCCGTGCGGCTGCCGGTGGTCGGGGTCTGGGTGGTCAAGGGCCTGGAGGCCTACGAGTGGGGGGCCTGCTACACCAGCCTGCCGGCGGTTGAGGAGTTGCTCGACGTGGAGGATGCTGCCGGTGTGGTGGTGCTGCGCCAGCGCGACGACGATGCGCCTGCGGCCCCTATCGCAGCCTCCCTGAACGCCCTCTTCGCCCGTGAGGGCATTGCCGCCGAGGCCTACACCTGGGAGGAGATGGGCGGGCCCTTCATCGGCGGCGTGGTGCTCACCCGTTTCGTGGCCTCGGTCACCGACCTGATCATGATGGCGATCATCGCCGCCGGCGTGCTCAACACCGCCTTGATGGCGATCTTCGAGCGCACCCGGGAGATCGGCACCCTGCGCGCGGTGGGGGCTCGGCGGAGCCGCATCCTGGGCCTCTTCCTGTTGGAGGCGCTGCTGCTGGGTCTGGCTGGTGCGTTAGGCGGGGCCGGCTTGGGGGCGGCCGCCGTCGCCTTCTTCCACCGGCACGGAATCCCCGCCTTCAGCGAGGCCCAGCGCTACTCCTACGGCGGCGACTATCTGTTTCCGGTCCTGAGCGGCACCGACCTCTTGGCGGTCCCGGGGCTGATGGTCGGGGTCTGCCTGCTGGCAGCATTGGGACCCGCGCTGCTGGCCTCTCGACTGCGCCCCGCCGAGGCACTGCGTTATGTGTAACCGATGCCGACCCTGACCTCGATGGCCGTGCGCAACCTGCTCCGAGCCCGGCGCCGCAGCCTGCTCTCCGGAGGCACCATGGCCCTGGGGACCGCCGCCCTGGTCCTGGGCAACGGCCTGGCGGACGGCATCGCCCGCCAACTCACCGCCAACTTGGTGGCGGTGCAGACCGGCCACCTCCAGGTGGTGGCCCGCCCCGGGGATTTCGAGCCCCAGAACAGCCCCTTCGACGCCTACAGCCCCCTGCGCCTACCGGGTGCCCAGGCCCTGGCTCGTCGGCTCGAGGCTCTGCCGGGCGTGGTGCGGACGGCGGCGCTGCTCTACGGGCGGGGCACCGCCATGGCCGGGGGCCGCTCCAGCATGGCCTCGATCATCGGCATCGAGCCGGAGCGCGAGCCGGAGTTGCGCGCGGCCCACCACCTCCAGGCGGGGACCTTCCTGTCGGCGACGGGAAGGGCGGGGGGCGAGCCGGAGGTGTTCCTGGCCTCGCCGCTGGCGCAGAAGCTCCGGGTGGGGGTGGGTGACGCCGTGTCTTTCGTAGTGCAGACCCCGGAAGGCGCTGTCAACTCGCTGGACGGCGTGGTGGTTGGGGTCTTCCAGAAGGGTGCGCCCTGGTACGACCACGCCCTGTACCTGAGCCTCGGACCCGCCCAGGATCTCTTCGCTTGGCCAGGCGACGCCACCTCGATCAAGATCACCATCGAGGGAGGCGGCCAGGCGGCGGCCAGGCAAGCGCGCCCGTCGATCCAGGCCTTGGTTAGGCAGACGCCGCTTCCGGGTTTGGACCCAGACCAGCGGGTGCTGGTGGAGACCTTTCCCGAGGCCGGCCGTTTCGCCTTCTCGATCATGGAGGCCAACCGGGGCGCCCTGCTGGTCCTCTCCTCCTTCCTGCTGGCGGCGGCGGCGGTCGGTATCGTGAACTCCATGCTGATGAGCGTCCACGAGCGGACCCGGGAGATCGGGACCATTCGAGCCCTGGGCATGCGGCGCAGTGCGGTGGTCCGCCTCTTCGTCCTGGAGGGCCTGGTCCTGGGCACCGCGGCGGCCGGGCTGGGGATTCTGGCCGGCGGCGCCGCGGTCTTGCACTACGCGGCTTACGGCATCCCCATGAACAACACCAGCCTCACCTGGATGGCCGGCGGCGACCGGTTGTTCACGGTGCTGACCGGAGCCAGCCTGGCCCGGACCGCCGCCACCATCGTGGCGCTCTCCATCCTGGCCGCCGTCTACCCGGCCTGGGTCGCCAGCCGGCTGGAACCGCGGGAGGCGCTGCACCATGTCTAACCTGCTGGCCTGCCTGCTGCTGGCGATGGCTCCCGATGCCGCCGCCATCGTCAAGAGAGCCGACCGCGCCGTGTTGGGCGAGACGACCACCTACACCGTGCGCATGACGGTGCAGCGTCCCGGGAAACGGGACCGGGTGGTGGAGATGAGGGGTTTCAAGAAGGGCGACGAGCAGGGTCTGGTGCGCTACACGACGCCTCCCAAGGAACGGGGGACTGCCTACCTGCGCTCGGGAGAGAACACCTGGCTCTACCTCCCTTCGGCAGCCAAGGTGGTGCGGGTGGGGGCCAAGCAGAACTTCGGCGGGGGCGACTTCAGCAACGGCGACATCTTCCGCCTCTCCTTGATCAAGGACTACGATCCCACGCTTCTGGGCGAGGAGGCCATGAGCGGAGAGGCCTGCTTCAAGCTGGAGCTTCGGGCCAAGAACCGCTCGGTGGCCTACGATCGGGTCCTCTACTGGGTGCGCACGGACGGCAGCTTCTTCCCGGTCCGCGCCGAGTACTACACCATCTCCGGCAAGAGACTGAAGTGGCTGAGCCTGGGCGAAGTGGGCAAGCTGGGGGGCCGACTCCGGCCCACCGTCCTCGCCATGGAGAACGCTCTTGAGGCGGGAGCCAAGACCGAGCTGCGCTTTCTCGCCATTGAGGACGAAGCCAAGCTGGACGACCGTTTATTCACGCCCAGCGCGCTGGAGAAGGGGGAGTGAGACGAGCCCTCCTGGGCGTTGGCCTGCTGGCTCTGGCCTGGGCGCCGGCGGGGGCGGGGCAGCCCGAGATCGAGTTGGGTTTCGAGAACTTGCTCTATCGGACCGCCCGCACGCGCCTCAATCGCGACAACCTGCTGGGGCTGGATCCCAGCGAGGACCTGCTGCGGGGAGGCCTCGGCGTCAAGCAGACCTGGGGTTCGGCTCGGCTGGTGGCCAAGGGATATCTGGAGCGACGAATCGGCAGCCAAGACCGGACCGAGGCCACGCTGCGCCAGGCCTATCTCCAGTATTCGTTCGGCGATGGCCTGACCCTGCGCGCGGGCAAACAGCGCATCGCCTGGGGCTCCGGTTTCGCCTGGAACCCCACGAACCGGTTGGAGCCGGCCAAGAACCCGCTGAACACCGGACTGGAGCAAGCGGGCTCTTGGGCGGTCCGGATGGACGTGGTTCCGGCGTCCTGGGTCGGCCTGATTTTGGTGGCGGCCCGGGACCAGGCTGCCGCCGCCGACCTCCCGCTGGAGACGCAGGGACGGGTCCGCCGCATCGGCGCGGCAAGGGCGCGCTTCCTGGTGTGGAATACCGACCTGGCCCTGGTTCTCTCGGGGGGCGCCGGGGGGCGCAGCCTGGTCGGCCTCGATCTGGGCCGCAGCTTGGGGGGATCGGTGTCGGTCCACCTCGAGGGCGCCACCTACCGGGGCGCCGAGCTCGTTCCAGCCCGGGCGGATCGGCGTTTCTTTCGCCTGGCGGCCGGACTCCTCTACCTGAGGGGCGAGAGCCAGTCGCTCTCCCTCGAGTACTTCTGGAACAGCGAAGGCTACGACGGGCAGGCGATGGCCGCCTACCGTAGAAACCTCGACGACACCTACGCCGCCGCCCAGGATCCGCGCCTTCCGCCTCCGGCCCGCCAGGCGGCCCTGGATGCCTACCGAGTCGCCGCCGCGCTTCCCTTCTCGGGCGGCCTGGGCCTGAGACGCCACTACCTTCACGGTTCCTGGACCCGCAGCAGCCGCGACTCCCGATGGACGGGGGCGGCCCGGGCGGTGGTCGGCCTCGCCGACGGCGGCCTGGCTTTCACCCCGGGCCTCGGCTTCGCTCCCCGAGGCGACCTCACGCTGCAGCTCGACGCCCTGGTACTCCTGGGGCCACAAGACAGTGAGTTTCGCCTGGCGCCCATCCGCAGCGGCCTGCAAACCCGCATCAGGCTGCTGTTCTGAAGGTGAACCAAAGCCCGATGGACACGGAGACGATCATGAAGGACCCGGGTCACCGCGTCGTCCCCGGCCCGCGCTGGCATCGAGGTGCCGCTCCGCGCTCCGACGCTCGGCCATTGTCAGTTGACTTCGATTCGGGCCTCGCGAGTCGCGCGTCGGACACCTCGATGCTCATCCCGCAGGTCGATCGCTGTCCCCTGCACTGCGACTTCCGCTCTTCGTGTCCTTGGTGTCTTGGTGGTGAATCCGTGCGGTGCGACCTTGGCCGCGCTAGGTCCTTGGGGTTGCGGTTTGGAGGTGCGGTTGTGAGCGCGGTTCGCGTCCAGGACGTCACCAAGGACTACGAGTTGGGTCGCACCAGGGTGCAGGCTCTGCGGGGGGTGAGCCTCAGCGTTGAGCCCGGCGAGTTCATGGCGGTGGCCGGCCCCTCCGGCTCCGGCAAGTCCACGCTGCTCAACTTGATGGGGTGCCTGGACCACCCCAGCCAGGGCCGGGTTCTGATCGGGGAGCAGGACGTGGCAAGGTTAGACGACAACGCCCTCTCCGACCTCAGGGCCCGCCGCATCGGCTTCATCTTCCAGACCTTCAACCTGATCCCGGTGCTCTCGGCCCTGGAGAACGTCGAGTTCCCCCTGCTCTTGCGCGGGGGCAACCACGGTGGACGGGCCCGTGCCCAAAGGGCGCTCGAGGAGGTGGGCTTGGACGGCTTCGCCCACCACCGGCCCGACGAGCTTTCCGGCGGGCAGCGACAGCGGGTGGCGGTGGCCCGGGCCCTGGTCACCGATCCGGTGATCGTGCTGGCCGACGAGCCCACCGCCAACCTCGACTCCGCCACCGGCGAAGCCATCATCTCGCTGATGCTGGAGATCAACCGGCGGGACGGCACCACCTTCATCTTCTCTACCCACGACCCCAAGGTGATGGTGCACGCCCATCGCGTGCTGCACCTGGCGGATGGCCTGATCCAGAAGGAGACCGAATGACCACCAAGCCGATGGAGCTGCTCAAGGCCATGGAGGACTTCTCGCCCTTCAATCGCCTGCTGGGAATCAAGGGCGAGTGGATCGAGCCGGGCCGGGCGGTGATGGTCTTGGCGGTGCGCGAGGATTTCGTGGGCGATCCGCGCCGGCCCGCCCTGCACGGGGGTGTCGTTTCGTCCCTGATCGACACCGTGGGCGGGGCGGCGGCCTGGTCGGCCTTGCCTGAGAGCGACTCGGTCTCCACCGTCGACCTGCGCATCGACTACTTGGAGCCGGCGGGTCTCGACGCACCGCTTCGAGCCGAGGCGGAGCTGATTCGCAAGGGCAACCGGGTTTGTCACGTCCGCGTCAGCGTGACCCAGTCGGGGACGCTGGTAGCCGAGGGCCGAGGCGTCTACAACATCCACCGCAAGCGCCGCGAGGAGGACCCGGCGTGAGCCGAGTGACGCTGCCGCTGGCGGCGGGCGAAGCCGCCAAGCCGCGTCTGACCTGCGTGACCTGCGCTCGCTGCTGCAGCTATGTGGCGGTGGCCATCAATGCCCCCACCACGCCCCACCTGGCCACCGACATCGTTTGGCACCTGTACCACCCGCAGGTGGTGGTGTATCGAGACGGCACCGGTCAGTGGTCGGTGCTCTTCGAGAGCCGGTGCCGCTACTTGGGGGAGGATCTTCACTGCGCGATCTATGCCGAACGGCCCCACATCTGTCGGAACTTCGACGCCAACACCTGCGAGGCCAACTCGCCTCACGGCGGGCTGATCTTCACCCGGCCCGAGGAGTTCCTGGCCTACCTGAAGAAGCGGCGACCCAAGCTCCACGCCCGCATTGCCAAGAAGCACCTGCCCCCCTGGCTCCTGGAGACGGCGGAATCCGACACCTAACTAACTGCCGAGCAGCTTGCGGGCTTCCGCCAGCTCGGCCCTCTTCTCCTTGCCGAGGGAAGGGAACTCGAGCTTCAGTTCCTCCAGCGTTTCCACGATGATGTCGGCCACCGCCATGCGGGTAAACCACTTGTGGTCGGCGGGGATCACGTACCAGGGGGCCTGCTCGGTCGAGGTCGCGCGCAGCATGTCCTGGTAGGCCTCCATGTAGGCGTCCCAGTGCTCCCGCTCCTTGGCGTCTTGGAGTGAGAACTTCCAGTGCTTCTCGGGCTGGTCGAGGCGGGCCAGGAAGCGCTTCTTCTGCTCCTCCTTCCCGACGTGAAGGAAGAACTTGCGGATCACGGTGGCGTTGCGGGAGAGATAGCGTTCGAGGGCGCAGATGTCCGCGTAGCGCTCTTTCCAGATGTCCTTGGTCACCAGCTCGGGCGGCAGCTTCTGGGCCCTCAGGATCTGGGGGTGCACGCGGACGATCAGCACCTCCTCGTAGTAGGAGCGGTTGAAAACGCCGATACGCCCGCGCTCCGGCAGACAGCGGTTGGTGCGCCACAGGAAGTCGTGGTCCAGTTCCTCCGAAGAGGGGGCCTTGAACGAGTACACCTGGCAGCCCTGGGGGTTCACCCCCGACATCACGTGCTCGACGGTGCCGTCCTTGCCGGCGGCGTCCATGGCCTGGAAGATCAGAAGCACCGCCCAGCGGTCCTGGGCGTAGAGCTTCTCTTGCAGCTCGCGCAGGCGTTCGGTGCCTTCCCGCAAACGCTCTTCCGCCTGCTTCTTGGACTCGAACTTGCCGGTGTAGCCGGAATCGATATCGCCCAGCCGGAACTTCGAATCGGGCGCGACGCGCAGCTCTTCAAAGGCCATGACGGATTGTACTCCGCCGCCATCCCTTACAATCTCTGCCCCGCCCCTCGAGGGGCGGCCGCAGGAAGGAGACGCCGTCTTGCAGCAAGCCCTGAGCTGGATCTTCACCCCGCCCTTCCTGATCGCTTTCGGCTTGATCCTGATCGGGTTCGACCCGCTGCAGCGGCTGGCCCGGCTCTTCGGCCCGCGGCCCCACGAGATGGTGGTGGCCGGCCTCCAGTGGTCGCTGCTGACCGCACTCCGCATCTGCGGGACCCGCTTCGAGGTCGAACGCTCGCCGGCCATCAGGAGATTCACGCCCTACATCGTGATCGCCAATCACCAAAGCATGTTCGACGTGCCTATCGCGGGTGCTCTGCTTCTCACCAACTTCCCCAAGTTCGTCTCCAAGCGGGAGCTGGCTCGCTTCATCCCCAGCATCTCCTTCAATCTCCGCCGTGGAGGCAACGCCCTGATCGACCGGGGAAACCGCACCCAGGCGCTGGCGGCGATCGCCGAGTTGGGTCGCCGGGCGGAGGCCCGCGGGGTGTCGGTGGTGATCTACCCTGAGGGCACCCGGGCCCGAGGCGGCGAGCTCAAGGCCTTCAAGCCGGCGGGGACCCTGGGCTTGCTGGAGGCGGCCCCCCATCTGGCGGTGGTGCCCTTCTCCATCGACGGCTCCTGGAACCTGTTGCGCCACGGAATGCGGCCGGTGCCTTTCGGGACCCGGGTTCGGGTGCGACTGGGCGATCCCATAGCTCGGACCGAGGGTGAAGACCGGGAGGCGCTCCTGGCCAGGGCCGAGGCGGAGATCCGGCGGACCATCGAGGGCTGGCGGGGAGGCGCGCTCGCCTAACGAAACGTGTGACGGGACTGCAAGCGGACCTTGACCTTGATCCCCTGCTTTTGAGCCGGCTCGTAGCGCCAGGTGCGCACCGCCTCCAGCACCGCCTGGTCCAGGGCCTCGCCCGCCGATTCCACCACCTTGATCTCGGTGGGCTCGCCCTTCTCGGTCACGATCATCTCGATCGCCACCGTCCCCGCCTTCTTCCCCCGGCGGGCATCCTCGGGATAGCGGGCGGCGCTGCCGGAGATCCGCCTGGGCGCCACCACGTCGGGCCCCAGCTCGACCAGCGCCCCCTCGACCAGGGGGGCGGGGGTGGGCGACGGGGGGGCCGTGACCTTGGCTGTCTTCTGCACCGACTCCAGGTGGGCGTCGACGCTCAGGGTGTCCCCGGCGGCGGCCTCCAGCTTCTTGACGAACGGCTTGAAGCCCTTGAGCTCCAGGCGCAGTTCGTGGCTGCCCGGAGCCACCCAGAAGGACTCGATCGGCGTGGTTCCGTGCTTCTTGCCGTCCACGCGCAGGGTCGCCCCCTTCGGCTCCGACGCCACCGCCAGCCTGGCGGCGATCGGCTGCAGGACAAAACGTAGCGGCGCCGGCTCCTTGCCCTCCACCACGTCGATGCTCAGCTCGGTCGGGGCGTAGCCCTCGGAGGTCACCCGCACCTGGTGGGTGCCCACGGCGACATCGGCCAGGGAGAGAGGCGTGCGGCCGGCTTCTTGACCGTCGACCAACACCATCGCCTCGTCCGGGTCGGTCTCGATGCGCAGGCTGGGACGGGCGGGGGGCAGGGTCAGCACGGCCGCCGCGCCCTCTTCGCTCTGGGCGGGTCTGACCCCTGGGCCCCGGCGGAGGGTGAGCCCCACGCCACCCGCAATCCCCAGCGCGAGCACTGCCGCCAAGCCAAGGCCCAGCCAGAGACGGCTTGACCGCGCAGGCCCGGCTCCGGGCGGCTGGGAGAGGGTGGTGGTCGCCGAAACCCCGCCCAATACGGTGTCGAGAGGCGCCGGCGAGCCGCTTGCGGTGGACTCGGGGATGGCCACCAGGTCCTCGATGGCGCTGGCGATGGCCGAATCCAGCTCCTTGAGGTCCAGGGCGGCGGTGAAGGCGCCGGCCGTCGCATAGCGATCAGCCGGGTTCTTGGCCAGGGCCTTGGCGAACACGTCGTCGTAGCGGGCAGGCAGGTCGAACTTCCACTTCCGGGGCGGGGCCGCCACCTCGTGGATCACCTTGTACATGACCGAGGTGATGTTCTCGCCCGGGAACGGCTTCTGCCCGGTCAGCACCTCGTAGGCCACCACCGCAAAGGAGAAGAAGTCGCTCCGGGCGGTGACCTCTCCGCTCGTCATCTGCTCGGGGGCCATGTATGAGGGCGAACCCAGAAACTGCCCGGCCGCCGTCATCACCGACTCCTCCAGGTGGGCGACCCCGAAGTCCATGAGCTTGGGACGCCCGTCGGGCAGCACCATGATGTTGGCGGGCTTGATGTCACGATGGACGATGCCGGTGCGGTGGGCGTAGTCGAGGGCATCCGCCACCGGGGCCAGGATGCGCAGGGCATCGGCCGGTTCCAACCGGCCCCTCTCCTTGATCAGCGCCTGCAGCGTCACCCCTTCGAGGTACTCCATGACGAAGTAGTCCTCGCCCACGTCGAAGACGCTCACGATGTGGGGATGGCTCAGCCCCCCCGCCGCCTGGGCTTCGCGCCGGAATCGCTTCAGGTACTCCTCGGCGGAGTCCTTCGACAGGTGCTCGGACTTGACGGTCTTGATGGCCACCGGGCGGCGGACCAGGGGATCGAAGGCCCGGTAGACCCTCCCCATGGCGCCGTCGCCGATCTCGGCCAAGACCTCGTAGCGGCCGAACTTCTGTGGGTGCATGTGCAGTGATTCTGAAGTTGCAGCGCGGATCTTAGTCCGGAGAGGCGCTCTGAGTAAAGCCGAGCCCGGCCAGTTTCTACGGTACCATAGGGCGCTCAACCGGCGACGAGGAGGCAAGCTGGGCCGCCGCGATTTCGGGCGCTACAAGATCGCCGAAGAACTGGGCCGAGGCGCCATGGGCGTGGTCTACCGCGCCACCGATCCTCTGCTGGGCCGCAGTGTGGCCATCAAGGCCATCAACGAGGCCTACATCGAGAACCTCGGCATCTCCGCCGGCGAGTACTACGAGCGCTTCCGGCGCGAGGCCGAGGTGGCCGGGGGTCTCAACCACCCTCACATCGTCAAGATCTTCGACCTGGGCCCCGACTACATCGTGATGGAGCTGGTGGAGGGGCAGAGCCTGCACGCGCTGCTGCAGGCCCGCACTCGCTTCACGCTCTCCCGGATCCTGGAAATGGTGGCCCAGGTGGCCAGCGCGCTGGACGCTGCCCACGCCCAGGGGATCGTCCACCGCGACATCAAGCCCGCCAACATCATGATGCGCAGCAACGGCAGCGTGACGGTGATGGACTTCGGGCTGGCCCGCATCGAATCCTCCACCCTGACCGCGGCCGGGGAGATCCTGGGCTCGGCTTCCTACATGGCTCCGGAGGTAGTGCTGGGAGCCCGAGCCGACGCCAGGAGCGACATCTTTGCGTTAGGTGTGGTGGCTTACGAGCTGATGACCGGGGAGCGGCCCTTCGCCGGCCCCTCGATCACCTCGATCCTCTACAAGATCGTTCAAGAGCCTGCACCATCGGCGCACGGCGTCGACCTCAACGTGCCGCCGGACTACGACGACATCTTCGCCAAGGTCCTGGCCAAGGAGGCTGCCGCCCGCTACCCGAGGGCCGGCGACTTCGCGAGCGAGCTGGCGCTCAAGAAGTGGGCGGACCGGGATCCGGTGCTGGCGCTCCGTGGTGAGCCCGCGCCGGTGCCGGCGCCGCCGGGCGAGGTAGGCGACGAGTTGCCTTCTCCTCTGGATGCGCTGGTGCCCCTGGTGGTGCCGCCCCCGGCGGAGGCGGAGGAGCCGGAGGCGGCGACCTTCATCATGCACGCGCCGGGGACCGAGGGCCCGCAGGCGGCGACCGAAGAGCCGGCCGCCACGACCTTCATCATGCAGGGACCGGAGGCGGAGAACCTGGCGCCGGCCCCAGGTCCACCAACCTCCAGCGCCGCTGGGGAGACGACCGCGGTGATCCCGGCCCTGACCGTACCCCCGCGAGCCCAGATGAGGGTGGAACTCTCCGGGGAAAGCACCTGGGGTCCCGCCAGCCGCCATCCCAAAGCCGCGGAACGGACGGCCAAGCTGCGAGCCCGGCGCGCTCCTGCCGAGGACGCAAAGGCGTTGGCCGCGGCTCCACCACTCGATCCGGCGGCATCGGATGGGGAGGCGACCCTGATCGTACCCCCGCCCAGGTCCGCGGAGGCTAGCGGGGAGGCGACTCTGATCGTGCCCCCACCCAGGTCCGCAGAGGCTGGCGGGGAGGCGACTCTAATCGTGCCACCCCCCAAGCCTGCGATCACCGGCCCCGACGACACCGGCCCGCTGGGCGTGCCCCTTCCTCCGATTCCGGCCAAGGTGTCGTCCGCTGCACCGACGGCCAAGAGCCCCGACGACACTGGTCCGGTCGGTCCGGCCACCGTCCCGCTTCCCGTCGCCCGCCCGCAGCCAGCAGGCTCCCGGCGCCCTTCCCCTGCCCTGCTGCTGGGGGGAATCGCCGCCCTGTTGCTGCTCGTTCTAGCCGCGGTGGCGGGCGTCACCTACCTGTTGCTGCGCCCGGCCGCCCCGGTAGCCGAGGCACCCTCCGCCCCTCCCGGGCCCATCGCGCCCGCGCAGGGCGAGGACCTGCCGCCCCCCGAGGCGGAGGTCCCCAAGTCGACGCCGCCAGAGGTCTTGCCCCCCCCAGCGACGACCGAGGCCCCGCCGGTCCCGAGCCCGGAGAGCGCCCCCGCCACTCCCGAGCCTCCGGCTCCCAGCCCCGAGCCCACGGTTGCCGCGGCCGACGAACCGGCGACGCTCCTGGTGGCTTCCCAGCCCTCGGGAGCCAGGGTCAGGGTGGGCAAGCAGAGCGCCACCACGCCGTCGCGACTGACCCTGCAACCGGGTCGCGTCACCCTGGAGGTGGAGAAGGACGGCTTTCGCCCCTGGCGCAAGCGGCTGACGCTGGCTTCGGGGCGCACCCAACGGGTGACGGCTCGGCTCCAGCCCGCCCCCCCACCGCGGTCCGCGTCGCCGGCGGTGAAAGCCGGGGA
>DATECU010000309.1:0-7943 GCA_035286745.1 Vicinamibacteria bacterium
GCGCTCTTGGGAGCGGGTGCGGCCAGGATCACGGCGCGGGCCCCCAGGGCTCGGCCATCCGCCAGATCCACCCGGAAGCCCTGGTCGGTCCGCTGGAGCGCGGCAACCGCGGCCCGGCGCCACAGGCACTCCGCCGACAACCGCCCCTCGATCGCCGCCACCAGATCCTCGAGCCCGCCCTGAAGCGAATAGAAGGCGGTGGCGGGAGCGCCCGGGCGGGGTGTCGGCTTGGGAGCCGCCCACATGGCGCGGATCAGGCTGCCGGACCGCTTCTCCATCTCCGCAAAGCGCGGAAAGGTGGCCAGGATGGAGAGCCGTTCCGGGTCGCCGGCGTGGATCCCGGCCAGAAGCGGCTCTCCCAATCGTTCGACGCACTGCTGACCGAAGCGGCGGCGCAGGAAGCTCGCGATCGACTCGTCGCCCTCCTGGCGGCGCGCGGGTCGCACCAGGTCCAGGCCCATGCGCAGCTTGCCGGACCAGGAGAAGAGCCGGCTGCTCAGGAAGGCGCCGATGCGGGTGGGCACCGCCAGCATCATGCCTTCGGGCAGCGGATGGAGCCGCCCGCGGAGCAGCACATAGACCGCCCGCTTTTCCGGGTTGGTGGGGATCAGCCGATCGGCCAGGCCCAGCTCCCGGCACAGGGTCAGCGCCTCCGGCTTCTGGGCCAGCAGGCTGTCGGGGCCGGCCTCCAACAGAAACCCGTCTAACGTCTCGCTGCGGATGACGCCGCCGAAGCGGGAGCCGGCCTCCAGCACCCGGAAGTCGACCCCCCGGTTCCAGAGCGCATAGGCGGCGGAAAGGCCGGCGATGCCGCCTCCCACGATGGCGACGTCGGTGCGGTCAAGCGAAGGCATGTCTCACCAGGTCGGCCAGGGCCGAGATAAAGGGGGGAGAGGTGTTCAGGGACTCGGTGCGCACCAGCGAGAGGCCGCGCGCCTCGGCGAAGCGGCGGGCCTGGATGTCGAGGTCGTAGAGGATCTCGGTGTGATCGGCGACAAACCCGATAGGCGCCACCAGGACCCGGCGGCGGCCTAAAGCCGCCAGCTCAGCCAGCCGGTCTTCGAGCGTCGGCTGGAGCCACTCCTCGGCGGTCCGGCCTGCGCTCTGCCAGGCCAGGTGGAACTCGCCGATGCCGGCCCGCGCGGCCACCCCGGCTGCGGTGTCCGCCACCTGCCGGGGGTAGGGATCCCCTGCTTGCAGCAGACGAGCAGGCAGGCTGTGGGCCGTGAAGACGAAGCCGTCGCAGCCGCCCTGGCCGGCCCGCACCTTCTCGGCGAAAGCCTCGAGCACCTGCGGGTGCCCATGCCAGGACTCCACGAAGCTAACGGAAACACCCGACGGTATCGCCTGCATCACCGCCTCCCGGTACTTGCCGGTGCTGGCCGGCGAGGACTGGGGGGTGAGGGGAAGCGCCAACAGCTCGGTGGCCCCGGCCCCGCTCGCCGCGGCCACTGCCTCGGCGATGAAGGGTCGCCAGTTGCGCATGCCCACCAGGACCGGCGTGGCCTCCCCCAGAGCCGCCTGCAAGGCCCTGCCTTGGGCCTGGGTGATGTCGGTCAGGGGCGAACGCCCGCCGATGGCCGCATAGTTCCCGCGCATCTCCGCCAGCAACTGGGCAGAGGGCGGGCGACCGCCACGCACCCGGGTGAGGTACTCGGGCAGTTGGTCCAGGCCGTCGGGGGTCCCGTGGGCCAGGAGCAGAACGGCTTTCATGCGCTGCGAGCGTGGACGTGGTCCACCACCGCCTTCACGTTCTCGACCGGCGTTCCCGGCAGGATGCCGTGGCCCAGGTTGAAGACGTGGCCCGCCCGCCCGGCCGCCTGGGTCAAGATCTTGTCGACCCCGTCGAGCAGCCGCTCCCGGGGAGCCAAGAGCAGCGTGGGGTCCAGGTTCCCCTGCACCGCCCGCTCCGGGCCCAGCAAGCGCCAACCCTCGTCGAGCGGTATTCGCCAGTCGAGGCCGATCACGTCGCCTCCCGCCTCGCTCTGGGCGACTAGCAGGTGGCCGGTGCCGGTGCCGAAGTGGATGCTCGGAACCTGGAGCGCGGCCAGGCCGTCGAAGATATGCTTGGTATGGGGCAGCACGAACTCACGGTAGTCTGACTCGTTGAGCGCGCCCACCCAGGAGTCGAAGACCTGCAGCGCCTGCGCGCCCGCGTCCACCTGGGCCCGGAGGTAGTCGAGCACCACCTCGGCCAGGAGCGCCGCCAGGCGATGCCAGGAAGCGGCCTCGCCGTACATGAGGGCCTTGGTGCGGGCGAAGTGGCTGGAATGGCCGCCCTCGATGGCGTAGGAGGCCAGGGTGAAGGGTGCCCCCGCAAAGCCGATGAGAGGCGTCTTGCCCTCGAGCTCGCGGCGCAGCAGGCGGATGGCTTCAAGCACCGGTGCCAGGGCCTCTCGCGGCTCGAAGCGGTGGAGGCCGTCGATGTCGGCCCGGGAGCGTACCGGCTTCTCGATCACCGGACCCTCGCCGGTCGAGAAGTGGAACGGAACCCCCAGGGGGGCCAGGGGCAGCAACAGATCGCTGAACAGGATGGCGGCGTCGACGCCCAGGGCCCGCACCGGTTGCAGCGTGATCTCGACCGCCAATTCGGGCGCCCGGCACAGCTCGAGCAGGGTGTGCTTGTTGCGAAGAACCTGGTACTCGGCCATGTAGCGTCCAGCTTGGCGCATGAACCACACGGGGGTGACGTCGACAGGCTGGCGCCGGCAGGCGCGGAGGAATCGATCCTTCACCAGGGGATCATAGCCCACACCCGCGGAGACCCGCACTTCGCGCGATTCCGCATTCTCGCGGCAAGCCCGCGATGCGTCGGCAGGAGCGGAAGCGGGCGGGTTGACACCACTCGGACCGTGTGGACATAGTCCTCGGCCATGGACACGACCATCTTTCCCCTGATAGCCGTACTCGCCGGGCCGGTGGCGAGCCCCAGCGTGCAGCGCCCGCTCAAGGTCGACGATCTCTTCGCACTCAAGGACGTTGCCGACCCCCGACTGAGCCCCGACGGGAGGTGGGTGGCCTACACGGTCAAGAGCCTGGATGCCAAGACCGACCGGGCCGACGCCGACATCTTCATGGCGCCTATCGACAGTGGAGAGCCGGTGCGGCTCACCACCAGCAAGAAGACCGAGGACCATCCGCGCTTCAGCCCTGACGGGAAGTGGCTGGCCTTCCTGTCCGATCGGGAAGGGAAGAAGACCCAGGTTTTCCTGCTGAGCCGCGCCGGCGGGGAGGCGGTGCGGCTCACCGACTTCCCGGGAGGCGTGTCGGATCTCGCCTGGTCGCCCGATGGTCAGCGGCTGGCGCTTCTGGTCTCCGATCCCAATCCCGACGAGCCGGCGGAAGAACCGGCGGCCGGCGGCGAGGAGGAAGGTCCCGCCAAGAAGCCCCTCGTCATCGTGAGGCGTCAGTTCAAGCGCGACGGCGAGGGCTACCTGCGTGAGGTCCGTAAGCACATCCACCTCTTCGACCTGGTGGGCAAGAAGTCCCTTCTGCTCACCTCGGGCCCTTTCGACGACAGCGAGCCGGCCTGGTCTCCCGACGGCCAGCAAGTCGCCTTCGTATCCAACCGCTCGCTTCCCGACCCCGACGCCAGCCAGGACACCGAGATCTTCGTGGTGGACGCGCGCGCGGGCGCCATCCCGCTTCCGGTCAGCCACTCCCCGGGCACCGACGCGGCGCCGGTCTTCAGCCCCGATGGCCAGTGGATCGCCTACCTGGCGGGGGGCGATCCCAAGGACATGTGGTACGGCGCCAACCACCTGGCCCTGGTGTCGACTAACGGTAGGGTCAGAAGACCGCTCACCGCCTCCCTGGATCGCAACCTGCTGTCTCCGCGCTTTTCGCCGGACGGGCGTTTCGTGTACTTCCTGCTGGAAGAGGGCGGAAACCAGCCGCTGGCCCGGGTGCCGGTAGGCGGGGGACCGGTGGAGCGAGTGGTGGCCGGCGAGCGCGAGATCCAGGCCTTCGACCTGGGCCCGCGGGGCGAGGTGGTGGTCCTCGAAACCTCTCCCCAGCAGCCGGCGGAGGTGTCGAGGCTGGAGGCGGATGGCCGGCTCTCGCGGGTCACCCGAGTCAACGACGAGTTCCTGAAGGGCCTCCGCCTGGGCGAAGTCAGGCGCTTCCAGGCCAAGAGCGCGGACGGAACCCCGATTGACGGCTTCGTTACACTGCCTCCCACCTGGAAGCTCGGAGAGAAGCTCCCGGCCATCCTGCGCATCCACGGCGGGCCCACCATGCAGTACTCAACGGCGTTCGAATTCCAGTGGCAGGCGTTAGCCGCGGGCGGCTACGCGGTGATCGCCGCCAACCCCCGCGGCTCGACCGGCTACGGTACGGCCTTCAGCCGCGCCATCTGGGCCGACTGGGGGAACAAGGACTTCGACGACGTGATGGCCGCCGTCGATCACGTGGTCGGCCTGGGCGTCGCCGACCCCGAGCGGCTGGGCGTCGGCGGTTGGAGCTACGGCGGCATGCTCACCGACTACATCATCACCAAGACCAACCGCTTCAAGGCAGCGGTCTCCGGCGCCAGCGAGGCCAACTACCTCGCCAACTACGGCACCGACCACTACCAGTACGAGTGGGAGACCGAGCTGGGCCTGCCCTGGAAGGCAACCGAGCTCTGGCTGCGGCTGTCCCCTTGGTTCCAGGTGGAGAAGGTCCAAACCCCCACCCTGATCCTGTGCGGCGACGCCGACCAGAACGTTCCGCTCCTCAACTCCGAGCAGCTCTACCAGGCTCTGCGCCGCCTGGGCAAGGTGGACACCGAGCTTGTGGTCTACCCCGGCGAGGCCCACGACATCGAGCGGCCCAGCTACCAGACGGACCGGCTGGAACGCTACCTGGCCTGGTACGACCGGTACCTGAAGCCGGCTAAGGCCTCAGGCGCACCGCCCCTGGAGGCCATCTCCTTGATGGGTCGTCCGCTGCATTCTCCGCCGATCCCGGAGGCCCGGAAGAAGACGCTGGAGGCCGACTTGCAGGCAGCCATGGCGGACTTCGTGAAAGACCCCCAAGGCGTCGGCCCCACGATCTGGCTGGCTCGCCGCACCGCCTACTTGGGACGCTACCGAGAGGCCATCGCCGTCCTGAGCCGCGGCCTCGACCGCCACCCGAACGATGCCCGCTTGCTGCGCCACCGCGGTCATCGGTACATAACGGTGCGAGAGCTTGACAAGGGGGTCGCCGATCTGGAGAGGGCAGCGAGTCTGGTCCGCGGCCGGCCCGACGAGATCGAGCCGGACGGCGTGCCCAACCCGCAGAACCGGCCGGTGAGCACCCTCCAGTTCAACATCTGGTACCACCTGGGCCTGGCTCACTACTTGAAAGGCGATTTCGCCAAGGCTCTTCCCGCCTACCGCGAGTGCCTGCGACTGTCGGCGGGAAGTCCCGACCGGCTGGTGGCCGCTGCCGACTGGCTGTACCTGACACTTTGCCGGTTGGGGCGGAAGGCCGAGGCGGATGCGATTCTGGCGAGCCTCGACCCCAACCCGGCGTTGATCGAGAACCACGCCTATCTGAACCGACTCCGGCTCTACCAGGGCCTCTTCACCAGCGAGGATCTGCTGCGGGCGGGCGGGGGACCGGTGGGCGAGCCGACTTACGGCTACGCGGTGGGGGTCTGGCATCTCCTGAAAGGGGAGAGCGACCGGGCCAAGGACGCGTTCTTGCGCACAGCCAAGGGTCCCGAATGGTCTGCGTTTGGCGTGATCGCCGCCGAGGCCGAGCTGGCCCGGATGCGCTGAGACTGGTCGCGGGTGCTCGTTGCTCGTTGCCCGCACCTCCTCGGCTCCGGCACGCGAAACCGAGGGTACTGTCGCCGGTCGCCGAAGGCGGGCGTTGCGCAAGAACCCATCGAGAGGGTGGGGCGAGCGCTGGCAGCCTGGCGTCCCATCTGTGGAGAGTGTACGCTATGCGTACATCCGGGGAGAGCATGAACGCGCACCCTACCAGCTGGCGAGCGTTGGCGCGACTGCGCCAGCAGATCGACGATGCCGAACCGCGCCACCTGCGGCGCTGGACGAGCGCGCTCGTCTTTCTCGCTCTGTGGGGCCTCATCACTCACGGAAACAGCGCCGGCACCGGCGATGAGCCGCACTACCTGATGATCGCCCACTCGCTGGTCTTCGACCGCGACTTCGACCTGGCTAACAACTACGCCGACCCCACCAATCTGGTGGCTGACGGGAGCCTTCAACCGGAACGTCACGCGATCCCCGGCCGCGACGGCATCCTCCGGTCCGTGCACGACGTCGGCATGCCGGCGGCGTTCGCGCCCTGCTTTGGTGCTGCGTATTTCGTCGCTGAAAAGGTCACGCCGCTCTTGCCGGCCGGTCTGCTGAGGCGCGCCAAACTGAAGCCGGCTCTGATGCTGCGCCATCTCATGAGCTTCGGCATGATGGCGCTGGCCTCCTTGTTAGCAGCCCTGCTCTTCGACGCCTTCCTCGAGATTTCCGGACGCAAGGCGCTGGCCTTGGCCTGGGCCCTGCTCATCGCCCTTTCGCCCCCACTGCTCTCACACTCCTTTCTGTTCTTCACGGAGGTCCCGAGCGCGCTCGGAGGATTCCTCCTCTGGCGGGCCCTGGACCGCGCGCCGAGGTCTCGGCTGTGGCCCGCCCTCTACGGCCTTCTCATCGGCGCCCTGCTCCTCATCCACGTGCGCAACGTCGGACTCGTCGCGGCACTCCTGGTCCTCGCGGCGATGGCCCTGCGGGAGCGCCGAGATGGGCGAGGGGTGCTGCTTCTTGCCGGGGGCTTCGCACTGGCTCTCGGCTTGAGAACCTGGATCACTTACACCTTCTGGGGTTCGCTTCTGACCACCCCACACGCGGCCCCCGCCGCATGGCGCGGCCTGGGCGCGACGCTCGGCGAAGCCGCCTCGCGCCTGTTGGCCCTGTCCTTCGACCAGGAGCACGGGCTGCTGACGTTCGGCCCCATTCACCTCCTCCTTCTCGCGGGCGTCATTGTCGTTTGGCGCGAAGGGCGGGGCACCGCACTCAGGACCATCCTACCGGTGGGCGCATACCTGGTGTTCGTCGCGCTGCCAATGACCAACGTCCACGGCTGGCGCGGCGGCTGGTCTCCGGCCGCGCGTTTCCTGGTGCCAATCATGCCCTGGGTCGCGCTGCTCGGCTTTCGCGCCGTCGCTGCCCTGCCCCGCTGGCCACTCGGTCTCCGCGCGCTGGTCGCTGTCCAGTGCGCGCTCAACGCCTATCTCTGGCAACACCCTCGCCTGCTCTGGAACAACGGTGACGGCACCAGTGAGCTGTTGGCACGCTTCTCAATCGGTAGCTGGAAGGTTGCGGAGTGGGTCCCGAGCTGGGAGACCTTCACCCCGACGGACGCCGTGCGCGTGGGGGTCCTGGTTGCTCTGTGGGTCGCCGGCGCGGTGGCGGTCGCACACCGCTCGCGAAGCGGCGGAGTCGGAGCTGGCCCCGCCTAGCGGCCGGGCTTCTTGATCATGTCGAGGAAGCCCTGGAGCGTGGTGAGCTTCCGCTCCGAGGTGGAGTAGAGGCGAGCCGAGAAGATGGCGGTGGCGGCGTGGCCGGCCAGCAGGGTGAACAGCTCGTGGTCCATGGTGGTGAAGGCGGTCTTTTGCACCAGGAGCTTGTTGATGGAGATGACCCCGATCACGCTCTCCTTGATCTTCAGGGGAATCACCGCCAGCGGCTCCAGGAAGGGCGCCGGCTCCCGGCGCGCGACCGTATCCGCGAAGAAGCTCTCGCCGCTGCTGGCGGCCTTGCCGATCACCCCGTCGCCTAGCGACACGCTGGGAGAGGCGGGAGTCTGCCCCTCGGAAACCTCGACCTCCAAGTGCCCGCTCTTCTCGCTGAACATCAGGATGTGGAAGGCCTCGGCTCCGATCAGGTTGATCACGATCTCCTGGACTATGCGCAGAACTTCCTTGTAATCGAGGGTGGAGTGGAGCTGGTAGCTGGCCA
>DATECU010000310.1:0-9314 GCA_035286745.1 Vicinamibacteria bacterium
CTGGCGGAGGTGACGGACATGGCCGGCATCCGAGAAGCCCGCGCCATCCGGCTGGGGTAGGCAGGGGCGCGAACGACGAACGGGAACCACAGAGGCACAGAGGCACAGAGGCACAGAGGACAGAGAAGCACAGAGGGCAAAGGAGCACAGAGAACGCCCTGCAATCGGGGCCAAGCGTCAGGATGTCGGTGTTGCGAGACCGGCGAAGGACCCGCGGTCAGCGGCAAGAAGAGAGCGCCGGGGACGAAGGCCTGGCGGGCTGCCGCCCTCCGTGTGGTCTGTGGCTTCGCTTCGTTTTCTCTCTCGCTCTGTGTCTCTGTGTCTCTGTGGTCGTATTTCCGTTAGGTGTCACCCCATGTGGGCGATGATGGCATCGCCGAAGGCGCTGCACTTGACTTCGGTCGCGCCCTCCATGAGGCGGGCGAAGTCGTAGGTGACGGTGCGTGCGCCGATGGCCCCGTCCATGCCCTTGAGGACGAGGTCGGCCGCCTCGGTCCAGCCCAGATAGCGCAGCATCATCTCGCCGGAGAGCACTACCGAGCCCGGGTTGACCTTGTCCAGGTTTGCGTACTTGGGGGCGGTGCCGTGGGTGGCCTCGAAGACGGCATGGCCGGTGTCGTAGTTGATGTTGCCGCCGGGAGCGATGCCGATGCCGCCGACCTGGGCGGCCAGGGCGTCCGAGAGGTAGTCGCCGTTCAGGTTCAAGGTGGCGATGACGTCGAACTCCTCGGGGCGGGTGAGCACCTGCTGCAGGGTGATGTCGGCGATGGCGTCCTTGACCACGATCTTTCCGGCAGCCGCCTTCTGGGCGGCGTCTGCAGCGTCAACGCCCTTGTCGGCCTTGACCCGATCGTAGCGCTCCCAGCTCCAGGTCTCGTTCGCGAACTCCCCGTCGGCGACGCCGTACCCCCAGTTGCGGAAGCCGCCCTCGGTGAACTTCATGATGTTGCCCTTGTGGACCAGGGTCAGGGTCTTGCGCCGGTTGGCGATCGCATAGCGGAGGGCGGCCCGCACCAAACGCTGACTGCCTTCGACGGAGACGGGCTTGATGCCGATGGCGCAGCTCTCGGGGAAGCGCACCTTCTTGTGGAGCTCGGGGAAGTTCTCCTTCAGGAAGCCCAGGACCTTCTTCGCCTCCTCGGTTCCGCTCTCGAACTCGATGCCAGCGTAGATGTCCTCGGTGTTCTCCCGGAAGATCACCATGTCCACCTTCTCGGGATGTCGCACCGGCGAAGGCACGCCCTTGAACCAGCGGACGGGTCTCAGGCAGACGTAGAGGTCCAGCATCTGGCGCAAGGCCACGTTCAACGACCGGATGCCTCCGCCGATGGGCGTGGTGAGCGGGCCCTTGATGCCCACCAGGAACTCCCGGAAGGCGGCGACCGTCTCGTCGGGGAGCCAGTTCTTGTGGGCGGTGAAGGCCTTTTCGCCGGCGAACACCTCCATCCAGGCGATCTTGCGGGCTCCGCCATAGGCCTTCTGGACGGCGGCGTCCATGACCCGGACGCTGGCCCGCCAGATGTCGGGCCCGGTGCCGTCGCCCTCGATGAAGGGGATGATGGGGTGGTTCGGCACCTGGAGCTTCCCGTTCTGGATGCTGATCTTCTCGCCTGGCTCGGGAACCCTGCTGAGCTTGTAGTCCATGAGTCCTTCGTTCCTCCTGCCGCGCCATTCTATCCGCGAACCGAGAGGCCGCGAATGAATCAAACGGTGCACGCGAGGGCCGTGGCCCTATAGTAAGATCCGCCTTCCAGGAGAGCACTTATGAACCGAAAAGTTACCGTCGTCGGAGCGGGCAACGTGGGCGCCACCCTGGCTCAGCGCATTGCTGACCAGGAGCTGGCTGACGTGGTGCTGATCGACATCGTCGAGGGCATGCCCCAGGGCAAGGGCCTGGACATCATGGAGGCGACCCCGATCGAAGGTTCCGACGCCCGGGTCCTGGGCACCAACGACTACCAGGACACCGCCGGCTCGGACATCGTGGTCATCACCGCCGGTATCGCCCGCAAACCGGGCATGAGCCGGGACGACCTGCTGAACACCAACTACCAGATCGTGAAGGCCTGCACCGAGAACGCCGCCAAGCACTCGCCGAACGCCATCCTGATGGTGGTCTCGAACCCCCTGGACGCCATGTGCCAGGTGGCCTACAAGGTCTCGGGCTTCCCCAAGCACCGGGTATTCGGCATGGCCGGCGTGCTGGACAGCGCTCGCATGCGCGCCTTCATGGCCATGGAACTCGGGGTCTCGGTCGAGAACACCCACGCTTTCGTGCTCGGCGGCCATGGCGACACCATGGTTCCGCTGCCCCGGTATTCCACGGTGTCGGGCATCCCCATCACCGAGCTTCTACCCGCCGACCGTGTCGAGGCCATCGTCAAGCGCACCGCAGCGGGCGGCGCTGAGATCGTGTCCTTGCTCAAGACCGGATCGGCCTACTATGCGCCGTCGGCCGCAACCGCGGAGATGGTGGGCGCGGTGCTCAAGGACAAGCACAAGGTCCTGCCCTGCTGCTGCTTCTTGCAGGGGGAGTTCGGGATCAAGGACCTCTACGTGGGCGTGCCCGCGCAACTGGGAGCCAAGGGCATCGAGAAGATCTGGGAGATCAAGCTCACCGACCAGGAGCAGGCTGCGCTGCACAAGTCGGCCGACGCGGTGAGGGAGCTGGTCGGCGTCCTCAAGGTCTAGGGCGGTTGGCTACTCGCCCGACGACACGCTGCGCACCGCCGGGTGATGCACCAGAGCGATCAGGACCTGGTCGTGGAGCTGCTTGGGCCCTTTGAGCTCGAACTCCACCACCAGGTCCACGTTTTCGCGCCGGGTCTTGGTGTGCTCGATCTCGATGCCCGAGGCGTGTACCGCGGTCTCCAACTCCTCGAGCGTCTGGGCTCCCGGCCGGGCATGGATCAGCAGGTGGGAGCGGGCGGCTTGCCGGCCGATCAGGGCTTCGGCCCGCCCCAATCCGGCCAGCACCATCATCACCACGAAAGCCGTGCCCAGCGCTTCCACGTAGGCCCCAGCGCCTAGCGCCATGCCAATGGCTGCCACCACCCAGATGGTGGCGGCGCTGGTGAGGCCGGTGACGGCTCCCCGCAGGTGCAGGATGGTGCCGGCGCCGATGAAGCCGACGCCGGGTAGGATCTGGGCCGCCACCCGGGCCGGGTCGCCTCGCCCCTGGGACAGACGGAAAGACAGCACGGTGAAGAGGGTGGCCCCCATGATGATGAGAATATTGGTACGCAGACCCGCGGGCTTGCCCTTGAGCTCGCGCTCCAGGCCGATCGCCCCGCCCAAGAGCACGGCCAGCGCCAACTGGAGCAGTAGCTCCAGTCGAAACTCCCGGGCCAGGCTGTGCCAGAGATCCGACATCGCTCCTCCTCGATCAGGCAGGCCGCCCGCGCCGCGGAGCCGAATTCGCTTTGGCGGAGCGGCGGGGGGGTCTGGGGGGCGCGACGCCCCCCAGCTCACTTACGGCGCGAAGCGAAGACTGAACTTGCCCGTCGGCGGCGTGCTGGTCGGGCCCTTGTGCACGGTTCCCGCGAGCACGCCGCCTTCGATCTTGCCCGAGAAGGTGCGAGGCGAGCCAGCCAGCGGCGCCACGAAGGTGAGGACGCCGCCGCTGTAGACGACGTTCTGGAGCTTGACCTCGAGGGTCAGGCCCTGGCTCTTGGAGGCCAGCGATCCCGCCAGGCCCTTGCCGGATCGCTCCAGGCGGACGGTGATGGTTTTGTCCCCCGCGTCCTCTTGCAGCGTTCCCTCCCAGCTACCCTCGACCATCGTGGTGGCCCCGGCGGGCTCTCCCCCCTCTGCCGGCAGGGTGAGGGCCAGATCGCGCCAGCGGCCGCGCACGCTCTCGGGAAGCGCATCCACGGCGCTCCGGGAGACCGCCTCCCCGGGCCTCCAGCCGAGCGCCGACATCAGGTCGGTGACGGTCTTCCCCTGCGCCGAGAGGCCCAAGAGCTTCAGGGGACGCTCCTTGCGTTCGAAGATCGATAGGTGGTCGTCGAGCAGGGCCAGCCACAGATTGGCCAGCGTGGTCAGGCTGGGAGGGGTGGCCTTCTTGGCGGCCGGGGTGGTGGCGGCGGGGTAGGCGGCCAGGTCCTCGGGTGTGACCGCCAGCAGCGTCTCCGCTGCACCCCGCAGCGCGAGAGCCGGCTGGGCCCCCGGCCGGACCTCCAGGGCCACCGCCTTGCCGGTCCGAATCTCGTCCAGTAGACGGTTGAGGGCGGCAGCCGTGCGGGCCGCCCGCTCCGGTGTTGACGGCGTGTCGGCCTTGGCGGCGAGCAGGAACAGCGGCCCCAGTTCGGTCGCCACCAGCGCCTGCTCGCGGCTGGCACCGGCGGCGGCGAAGAAGCGGAGCGAGAACTGGGTGGAGCTGGGCCTGGTGACGGTGTAGGCGCCGGCGTCGGACACACGGGTTCCGGTCTGCACCCGGACCTCACCCTGGGTTCCGGAGCTGCTGATTCCAGGGACCACGACCTCAAGTTCCCGCTGGGAGGCGGAAAGGACCAGCGCCGGCACCCCGAAGAAGGTGACCGCATTGCCGGCGGGGTCGGGCGAGAACCCGCCGCCCTTGATCTTCACCCGGTCGCCGGGCACGCCGGTAGGCGGCACCACCCCAACGATCAGCGGCGGCTGGCCGATCAGCAGGTTGAACGGCGGCGAGGAGAGCTGTCCCACCTTGAGCACCACCGGAACCGCTGCACCCTTCTGCTGGTCGAGGGGCGGAACCCGGATGCGGATCGCCCCCGACTGGGTCTCCAGGACCTCGGCCGGCTTCCCCGCCACCGTCACCGTGGCCGCGGCGTCTTCCGCCAGCTCAGCCTTGACCAGGATGTCGTTTCCCGGCTCCGCCACGTCCGGCTCCAGGCCGGCGATGTTGGGAGCTGGATCGTAGCGGAAGGGGATCGGGCTCGATCGGCCCTTTGGCGTCTCCACCGTGATCGAGGAGTCCCGGCCCTTGGTGCCGGCGGGCTGAGCCGGCACCACGACCGTCAGGCTGCGGTCGGCCGCCGCCGTCACGCTCGCAACCGCTTCCCCGAAGCGGACGGTGTTCTTGGCCGCCTCCTTCGAGAAGCTCTTGCCCGAGATCTGGACCGATTGGCCGGCGGCCGCCCTGGGCGGGGTTACCCCGGCGACCGTCGGCTTCCCGCCGAAGATGGAGGCGACGATCCAGAGCAGCACCACCACGAACACCAGACCGCCAATCCCTCCCACCACGTAGAGGCCTGGGGGACGGGTGAGCAAGCTGAGGTCCAGAGACGGCATCTGGACCTTGGGACGGACCGGGGGCGCGACTTTGGGCAGAAAGCCCCTGACGGTGGGCTTGGGCCTGGCCTCCGGCTCGGCCAGCGGCCGGTCCTCAGGTTCAGGAATCGGAGCCGTCACCAGCACTGTCCCGGCCGGGACTCGCACCAACACCTTGGGGACGTTGGTCACCTTGGACTCCGGTGGCACGAAGGAGATGCGGTCGCCGTCCTTCAGGGGCCCGGTCATCACCGGCTCCCCGTTGAGAAAGGTGCCGCTGGCGCTCCCGTTGTCGGTGACCCAGAGCCCGAAGTCGTCCCAGGAGACGCGAATGTGCGCGCCGCCCACGTCCGGGTGGTCGACCCGGAGGTGCGCCAGGTGACCCGAACCCACCAGGATGGTGTTGCCGGGATCCACCGTGCAGGTCGCTCCGTCGGTGGGGCCGCCCTTGACGATCAAGGTCGGCCCCTTGTACTCCGGCTGCTTCTTGTCCCTCGCGTCTTCGTTCACGGAAGCCCCCGTCCGTAGCGAGAGAACGCTAGCCGGCTCCCTCGCTGCGCTTCGACTCGCCCCGGTCCGCCAGGCTGGCCTTGATGAAGTCGCGGTTCATCCTGGCGATGAACTCGAGCCGGATCTCCTTGGGACAGGCGGCCTCGCACTCCCCGTGGTTGGTGCAGGTCCCGAAGCCCTCGGCATCCATTTGCGCCACCATCTTGCGGGCCCGGAGGTCGCGCTCGGGCTGGCCCTGAGGGAGCAGGCCGAGCTGCGAGATCTTGGCCGAGACGAACAACATGGCCGAAGCGTTGGGGCAGGCGGCGATGCAAGCCCCACAGCCGATGCAGGCGGCCGCGTCCATGGCGAGGTCGGCCTTCTGCTTGGGGATGGGAATGGCGTTGGCGTCGGGCGCGCTGCCGGTGGGGGCCGAGATGAAGCCCCCGGCGGCGATGATGCGGTCGAGGGGGCCGCGGTCGACCACCAGGTCCTTGATCACCGGGAACGCCGCCGCCCGCCAGGGCTCGATGGTGATCTCCTCGCCGTCCTCGAAGCTGCGCATGTGGAGCTGGCAGGCGGTGGTGGCCTTGCGCGGACCGTGGGCCCGGCCGTTGATCACCATGCCGCACATGCCGCAGATGCCCTCGCGGCAGTCGTGGTCGAAGGCGATGGGCTCCTGGCCGGCCTGGATCAGCCCCTCGTTGACCACGTCGAGCATCTCCAGAAAGGACATGTCGCGGCTCACGTCCCTGGCCTCGTAGGTCACGAAGCGGCCCCGGTCCTTCTCGCCTTGCTGGCGCCAAACGTGGAGTTTGAGGTTCATCACTTGTAGCTCCGCTTCGTCAGGTGCACGTTCTCGAACGCCAGCGGCTCCTGGTGTCGGATCGGCGCCTTGTCGTCGCCCGCGTACTCCCAGGCGGCGACGTGGCAGAAGCTGTCGTCGTCGCGCCTGGCCTCACCGTCCTCCTCCTGGTACTCCTCCCGGAAGTGGCCTCCGCACGATTCCCGCCGCTCCAGCGCGTCGCGGCACATCAGCTCGCCCAGCTCCAGGAAGTCGGCCACCCGGCCGGCCTTCTCCAGCGACTGGTTGAGGTCGGCGTCGCTGCCCGGCACCGTCACGTCGTGCCAGAACCGCTCGCGCAGGGCCGGGATCTTGTCGAGCGCGGCCTTGAGACCGGCCTCATTCCGCCCCATCCCGCAGTGCTCCCACATGATCTGGCCCAGCTCCCGGTGGAAGGAGTCCACGGTGCGCTTGCCCTTCATGGCGAGCAGCTTCTTGCCCCGCTCGGCCACCGAAGCCTCGGCCCGCTTCACCTCGGGGTGGCCCTTCTCCACCTTCTGTTGGGGCGTCGAGGCCAGGTAGTGGCCGATGGTGTAGGGGATCACGAAGTAGCCGTCGGCCAGCCCCTGCATCAGAGCCGACGCGCCTAACCTGTTGGCGCCGTGGTCCGAGAAGTTGGCCTCCCCCAGCACGTGCAGGCCGGGGACGGTGCTCATCAGGTTGTAGTCGACCCACAGTCCGCCCATGGTGTAGTGGCTGGCGGGGTAGATGCGCATGGGCACCTGGTAGGGGTTCTCGTCGGTGATCCGCTCGTACATGTCGCACAGGTTCCCGTACTTCTCGCGGATCGCGTCCTGGCCCAGGCGTTTGATGGCGTCGGCGAAGTCGAGGTACACGCCGCGGCCGCCCGGACCCACGCCCCGCCCCTCGTCGCACACCTGCTTGGCCGCCCGCGAGGAGATGTCGCGGGGAGCCAGGTTGCCGTAGCTCGGGTACTTGCGCTCCAGGTAGTAGTCGCGCTCGCCTTCCGGGATCTGGTCCGGCCGGCGGGTATCCCCTGGCTTCTTGGGCACCCAGATGCGGCCGTCGTTTCGGAGCGACTCGCTCATCAGCGTGAGCTTCGACTGGTACTCGCCGTGGACCGGGATGCAGGTGGGGTGGATCTGGGTGAAGCAGGGGTTGGCGAAGGCGGCGCCCTTCTTGTAGGCCCGCCAGATGGCGGTGCCGTTGCAGCCCTTGGCGTAGGTGGCCAGGTAGAAGACGTTGCCGTAGCCGCCGGTGGCCAGGACCACCGCGTCCGCCAGGTGGGACTCGATCTGGCCGGTGATCATGTCCCGGGTGACGATGCCCCGGGCCCGCCCCTCGATCACGATCAGCTCCAGCATCTCGTGGCGGGTGTGCATCTTCACCTTGCCCAGGCCGATCTGCCGCTCCAGGGCCTGGTACGCGCCTAACAAAAGCTGCTGACCGGTCTGCCCCCGGGCGTAAAAGGTGCGGGAGACCTGGGCTCCCCCGAAGGAGCGGTTGGCGAGCAGGCCGCCGTACTCGCGGGCGAAGGGCACGCCCTGGGCCACGCACTGGTCGATGATGTTCACGGACAGCTCGGCCAGGCGGTGGACGTTGGCTTCACGGGCCCGGAAATCGCCGCCCTTCACGGTGTCGTAGAAGAGGCGGTAGACGCTGTCGCCGTCGTTCTGGTAGTTCTTGGCGGCGTTGATGCCGCCCTGAGCCGCGATGGAATGGGCTCGCCGCGGGCTGTCCTGGTAGCAGAAGCACTGGACCTCGTAGCCCAGCTCGGCCAGGGAGGCCGCACCCGAGGCGCCGGCCAGCCCCGAACCCACCATGATCACGCTGTACTTGCGTTTGTTGGCGGGGTTCACCAGCTTCATCTCGAAGCGGTGCTTCTCCCACTTCTGCTCGATGGGGCCCGACGGGATGTTGGACCTGAGTTCCATGGCCTTCACCGAATGAGCCCGGTCAGCACCGACACCGGGATGGAGATGTTGCCCAGCACCACGATCCCCGTGACCAGCGCCGCCAGGCGCTTGCGGAGCGGATCGAATCTGGGGTGGCTGAGTCCCAGCGATTGCAAGAGGCTCCACACGCCGTGGAACATGTGCAACCCCAGGGCCAGCATGGCCACGATGTAGAAGGCCGACACCGGCCACATGCTGAAGCCGGCGATCACGTTGTGGTAGACGTCGCCCTCCTTGAAGCTGGGATGTGCCGAGCCCAAGGTTAGGTGGAACAGGTGATAGCCGATGAAGAGGCCGAGGAGGGGGCCGCTCCAGCGCATGGTGCGCGAGGCGTAGCTCGCGGCCTCCGGGGTCACCTGGCGGTAGCCCACCGGCCGCGCCTTCCAACTGGTGAGGGTGAGGGAGGTGGCCGCCCAGATGTGGAGGCCGATGCAGGCAAGGAGGGCGCTCCGGACCACCCAGATCCCGACCCCGTGGAGCATGTGGCGCAGGAGCGCGCCGTAGGCGTTCAGGGGCTCAGGTCCCAGGTACACCTGGAGGTTGCCGATCATGTGGCCGACCACGAAGCCGAACAGGACGAGGCCGGTCACGGCCATCACGACCTTCTTGCCGATGGAGGATCCGAAGAAGTGCGCCGCGTTCATCGAGTCTCCTTACGCTGGATGCGCTGGGGCGCCCGCCTCGATCTGGGGCGCCTTGGGCCCTGCGGCAGTGCGGGGGCATTGTAGCCAGGGGCCTGGGGTGGTGCAAACGGGGGTCGCCGCGTGCGCCGCGTTCCCGCGTTCGACCTCGTGCTCGCCAAGCCTCTCTCCGAG
>DATECU010000311.1:0-11991 GCA_035286745.1 Vicinamibacteria bacterium
CCAGCAAGCCCCGAAAGCCCCGTCCGGCCTTGCTGGCGAGCGCGGCCTCAGCCGCCCGCCGCGCCAGGTCGCCGCCCGGCTCCAGCTCCTCTTCGGCCGCCAGCACTTCCAGGACCTGGTCCAGGGCAGCCAGCAGCTGGCGGCAATCGGAACAGCGGCTCAGGTGCTGTTCGAGGTCGTCTCGCAACAGCGCGTTGAGCGACCCCTCGCGGTAGTCGGAGAACAGCTCCTGGGCCTGGGCGCAGTCCAGGGCGCTTCTCACGCTGTCCTCGCCTTGGTCCCGGTTCGGGCCAGCAGCCGCCGGGCCAGCTCCAGGCGTCCGCGATTGAGCCGGCTTTTCACCGTGCCCAGGGGCACCCCGAGCACCGTCGCCACCTCCTCGTAGGGCAGGCCCTGGAGATCGCAGAGGATGATGGGCTCCCGCAGTTCCTGGGGCAGGGCCCGAAGACCGCTGCGCACCAGGGTCACTCGCTCGGCTCGCTCCAAGCTCCTCTGTGGCCCGTCCTCAGCCGAAGGCATGTTCTCCACCAGCCCCACCGCCTCGATTCGGCGCAGGCGTTCCTCGCGGCGCTTGCGGTGGTGGTCGATGGCCAGATTCCGGCCCACCGCCGTGAGCCAGGTGGAGAAGGCGCCCTGGCCGCTCTGGTACCGATCGAGGTTCTGGTAGATCTTCACGAAGATGTCCTGGGTGAGGTCCTCGGCCTCGTCCACCCGTCCCACGAAGCGGTAGGCCAGGTTGAACACCCTCCGGGTGTGCCGGCCCACCAGATCGCGCCAGGCAACCTCATCCCCTTGGCGGCACCGCTCGAGGAGTTCGCTGTCGCTCTCGGTCAAGGGCCGTGCTTCTCGGCGTTTCCGCTCGTGTCTACCCTAGGGGAACGAAGGCGAGGCGCCAGGGGTTCTGGAAACTCGCCTGGGATTCCGCGCCGGTGCTCCGTTTGACGGTCCTTTCGGCATTGTAGTAGAGTCCAGGCCATCCTATCAAGTCGATGAAGAACAAGGCTTTAGATCGATGATGTCGACCCGGGCCCGGCGCCTGGCCTTGGGCGCCCTGCTGGCTCTGGGGTTGCTCTATTTCGTTCTCAAGGACCTTCAACTCCAGACCCTGTGGACCGCCCTGCGCTCGGCAAGCCCCTTCTACCTGCTCGCGGTGTTGGCGGTCACCGTGGTGACCTACGCGGCTCGGGCCTGGAGGTGGGGGGGGCTGCTTTCGCCCCTGGCTCGGGTTCCCTTCCTCGATCTCTTCTCCGCCACCTGGGTCGGCTTCATGAGTGGCCTGGTGATCCCCCGCGCCGGGGAGATCGTGCGGCCCTACCTGGTGGCCCGGCGCCACCCCGTCGACACCTCGGCTGCCTTCGCCTCCATCATCATCGAGCGGCTGGTCGACCTCATCACCGTGGTGGCTCTCTTTGCTCTCTACCTCTATGTGTTGCCAATGCCCGCGGCCCAGAGCCAGGGCCCCGTTCTCGACCTGTTGCGAGCGGGGGCGCTGGGAGCCGCTGGAGTCGCCATCGGTGTGCTGGGAGTCCTGATCCTCTTCCATGTGAAGGCCGAGCGAGCCCTCGAGCTTTCCGAGCGGGCGCTACGCTGGCTCCCGGCCCGGCTAGCCGCGCCGGTGGCTGGCGCGCTCCGGTCCTTCTCCAAGGGCCTGGCCGTCCTGCGAGCACCCGCCGGCCACCTGCTGGGGATCATGGCCCAGTCGCTCCTGGTTTGGCTGGCCATTGGCGCCACCATCTACTTCAACAACCGCGCCTTCGGCCTGGACCTCCCATTCCACAGCGCCTTTCTGATCGTTGGGTTCCTGACCGTCGGCGTCGCCGTCCCCACGCCCGGGATGGTGGGCGGCTTCCACGCCGCCTACCTGATCGCCTTGACTCAGGTCTACGGCATTTCCAAGGAGACGGCGGCCGCCGCCGCCATCACCGCCCATGCCTTGACCAACCTGCCGGTGCTGATCCTGGGACTGGCCTTTCTCGGCCGCGAGGGCCTCACCGTTCGCACCATGGCCAAGGTGGCCGACCAGGAGGAGAGGAGAACCCCGTGAAGTGTCCTTTCTGCGCTCACCTGGAGGACAAGGTCGTCGACTCCCGCGAGAGCAAGGAGGGAGAGGTCATCAGGCGCCGCCGCGAGTGCCTCTCCTGCGCAAAACGATTCACCTCCTACGAGCGCATCGACCAGATCCCGCAGCTGGTGGTGAAGAAGGACGGAAGGCGGGAGCGCTTCGACCGGGAGAAGGTGCTGGCCGGCCTGATGAAGGCCTGCGAGAAGCGCCCGGTGCCCATCAAGGCTCTGGAAGAGGTCGTGGACAAGGTGGAGGCCATGGTCCAGGAGCGGCCCGACCGCGAGGTGCCCACGGTGGAGATCGGGGAGTCCCTGATGGAGCGCCTCCGGGATCTGGACAAGGTTGCCTTCGTGCGCTTCGCATCCGTCTACCGGGAGTTCAAGGACGTGGATCAGTTCATGGCCACCCTCAAGGGCCTGCTGGAGACGCGCGAGTAGGCCTCGGCTGGCCGGCCTCAGCGGGAGCCGACCGCGGCCAGTGACCGGCAACCCCAGAGGGCCCCCAAGGGTCGCCGAATCCCGTCCGGCTGTCGGTGACAACCCCTCGGCGATTCAGAGCCTTGTGAGACGGGCGGGGGATTCCCCCGCGAGGGCCAGTGGCCGTGCAGGGCAGGCCCGGGTCCCGATGCGAAGCGGAGAAGAAAAAGGGGCTTGCGCGAGGGGCCGACGAGTGTATGATCCCCCGGCACGTCTTTTTGCAATCATGCGGACCGACCAGGGGCGGGGCGGCGTGGCTCGTGGACCGGTGGCGCGGACGCGGTTCGCCCTGCTGCTGGTGGCTCTCGGAGTGTGGGCACCCGCGGCCCGGGCGTCCTCTTCCCAGTCTTCCCTCGATCCCCACTTCCTCCGATTCGGTCCGTCCTCTCGGACTGTCGTGGTCTGGCAGGCCCAGACCCATGTTCGCGGCGGGGAGTTTCTGCTTCTACGCGGCACCCAGTTGGGAGCGCTCCGGGTGGCGGCGGTCCTTCCCGCGGTCGAAGGAAGCCACAAGTACCGCTTCGTCGACGGTGGGCTCTTGGCTGACAGCGAGATCGTGTACCGGCTCGTCTTCCGCGGAACCCAGGGCGGCGAACTGATCCTGGTTACGGCTCGCCTCGAGCGACTGGGACTGAGCGCAACCTGGGTGGTAGCGAGTTCCGCTCGCGGTGCCGTTCCGGGCCAGGGAGTCGATCCGCTGCTGCCCCAACCGTCGTTGTCGCCGGATCGACCGGCCTCGACGCGGCAATCCGCGGGCGGCGACCGACCCCAGCCGCCCAGCCCGCCCCCGAGGCGTCTGGCCTCGAGCTGAAGAAAAACCTCGCAGACACGTTCATGGACGTACGAGTCGAGCTTGCTGCGCGCAAGACGCGCATCCTCGACAAGGAGGGTTCGATGAAGGGATCTAGGGGCCAACTGCTGGCTCTATGCTTGTTGTTGGTCTTGTGCTGCGCGGGCGCAAGCCAGGCCCAAACCCCGGGGTGTCAGGGCACTCCCGTGAACGGGTCGGTCACCCTGTCCGACCCAACGCAGACCAGCCGGTTGTTCCGCGACGGTGCGCCCGACACCTGCGCTGCTCCTGGCACCTGTGGCTCGCCCATCGCGGGCACCTACCACTACCGCCTGCACGCTTTCCGGAACTACGACGTGATAACGGCCTGCGTCAACGTGGCCGTCAACACCGCCTGCACCGGGACCAACTTCATCTATGTCGGCGCTTACATCGGTGGATTCAACCCGACCGCCATCTGCACGAACAACGTGGCCAGCGTCGGCAGCAGCCCCAACCCCACGGCCAGCATGAGCTTCAACGTGCCGGCCGGCACCAACTTCGACATCGTGGTGGCGGAGGTGACGGCCAACGCCGGCTGTTCCGCCTATACGCTGACACTGACCGGGTGTCCGGTGCCGGTCGAGCTGCAGAACTTCTCGATCGAATAGGCCGCCGGAAGACCAAAGACGGGGCGCGAGCGCCCGCTCGGGCTCGTGCCCCGTTCGTGCGTCGGCCTGCCGGCGCGATGCCCGAGGCGGCTCGCTCAGGCCAGACCGGCAGGAAGCGGGTTCTCGAAGATGGGGGCCACCTCGAGTGTCACCCCGAGGGCGAGAAGCTCCAGCCGCTCACCCGGAGTTCCCAGACGCTCCCTCGCCCCGGCGCAGGACCTCCATGCGCGGCTCGGTCAGCGAGACCAGCATCAGCTCCCGCAGCGACGGGATCTGCCGATAGTGCGCGGCCTTCGCCCCGCGGTCGTAGGCTTCTGTCGAGGGCGACAACACCTCCACCACGAGCAGCGGGTTCGCTATGGCGTCCTGGTCTTCCGGGTCCGTCTGCAACTCCCCACGGACGACGCTCGCGTCCGGATAGGTGGCCAGGCCGGTCCCCCGGATTCGTACGCGCACGTCCGAAGAGAACACGCGGCAGGGCCGGCCCCGGAGCGCGCTGCCCAGGTCCCGGTTGACTGCGGCCGCGACCGCGCCCTGGTCAGGCGTTCCGCCGGCCATCTCGTACACCTCGCCGTTCAGGAACTCGTGGCGGATGTCGCTCTTCGCCTCGTGGGCCAGGTATTCCGGGTAGGTCAGCCGGCCGATCGGGTTGGGGCGGGACACGGCGACGGCATAGCGCCGCCGCCCGGCGCAGTCGAACCGAGACAGACCGGGACCACGACCACACGGACCCCCTGCTGCCGGCGTGCTATGCTCATTCCATGTACTCGCGTGCTCAGCTCGAGTGCCGCGACGACCGGCCCACCGAGGACCATGTGGTGCTGATGTCGGATGTGACCTGGGAGGACTACGAGCGCCTGCTGGAAATCCGTGGCGACAAGTCGGCCCCGCGCTTCACCTACCTGGAGGGTGTGCTCGAGATCATGAGCCCTTCACGCGACCACGAGGTCATCAAGTCCCTGATCGGCTGCTTGGTCGAGGTGTACTGTCTCGAGCGCGGTATCCGGTTCATGCCGGTCGGCTCCTGGACCCTCAAGGAGGCCAAGGAGGAACGCGGCGTCGAGCCAGACGAATGCTACGTGTTCGGCGGCGCGGACACCGACCGACCTCATCTGGCCATCGAGGTGGTCTGGACCTCGGGGCGGCTCGACAAGCTCGAGGTGTACCGCAAGTTGGGCGTCCAGGAAGTGTGGTACTGGCGGAAGGGAACGATCGAGCCCCACGTCCTGCGCGGCAGCCGCTACCAGGCCGTGAGCGCCAGCGAGGTGCTGCCGGGCCTTGACCTCGACCTGCTGGCGAAGTTCCTCGATCGGCCGACCGCCTACGACGCCATCCGCGACTTCCGGGCCGCGCTGGCTGCGCGCGCCTGACGTAGCCCTCGCGAACCCTCAGCCCCGGCGGTGTTCCAGTCGGAACTGCATGAAGGTCTCGCCGACCTGGAGCACGTCACCGGCCGCCAGCGGCTGGCGGCTGATCTTGTGGTCGTTCACGAAGGTGCCGTTGGTGCTGCTCAGGTCGTGGACCACGAATCCCCCGTTCTCGGCGCGGATGCGGCAGTGCTCGCTGGACACGGCCACGTCGTCGAGCACGATGTCGTTGGCCTTGGCTCGGCCCACGCAGGTGGCCGACTCGAGGTTGAGATCGAAGACCTTGCCGGCTCCCGGCCCCCGGTTCACCACCAGCACCGGGCGCTCGCGCAGGGTGAGGGTCTTCTCCAGGTACTCCTCGGTGGCGTTGAGGCGGGCCAGGACGGTGGGGGAGAGGTCGGCGGCGAGGGCCCGGTCCAGGGGTTCGGCGCCCGGCTCTGATCGCCCATCCTCGGCCGCGCAGTAGGCGCAGGGCGTAAGGGGGCTGCCGAGCGGTCGATGGCATTCAGGGCAGCGCAGAGAGCGCTGCCTGCGGACCAAGACCAACATAACGGCGGCCGTTGCCACCGCGGCCAGGCCCAGCGTCAACCACAGCCAGGTCGGACGCGTCTGCGCCAAGGGGGCCTTGGCCGGAGCGGCGGCCGGGGTAGACGCGGCGAGCGCCGGCCCGGGCGTCCCCGCGGTCTGAGGCGGAGGGCTGGGCGTTGCTGAGGGCGCACCGCTCGGAGCGGCGCTCGCCCCCTCCGGCCCCGGGGCCATCATCTTGGCGGCGAGCCCCGTCGCCGTGGCCTGGCCGGCCGGCAGGTACTCGCCGCCGGTCAGCTTGGCGATGCGCCGCAGCACCCGCTCCTCGACCTTGCCCACGCCCAGGGCGAACACCGGGATGCCCTCCTGCTCCGCCAAACGCAGGCCGTCGACCAGCTCCAGCGAGGAGTCCTCGTCCTTGCCGTCGGTCACCAGGACGATGAAGCGCCGGCCCGCAGGGGCATCGCGCAGAGAGCGGCTGGCGTCGTAGAGGGCATCGTAGAGAGCGGTGTGACGCCCTCGAGTCCTTAGGGAGGAGAGGGCCCGTTTCACGCTGGCGGCGTCTGCGGTTCGGGGCAGCAGCAACCGGGATTGGTCGTCGAAGGTGAAGACGGCTGCCTGGCTCCCCTGGGGCAGTCGGGTCAGGATGCCGGAAGCCAGGCCGCGGGCCAGGGCTGTCCCCTGGGGACCCACACTGCCCGAGGTGTCTAGGACAAAGGCGACGATAGCGGGCTGCGGATCACCGGCCACAGCCAAGAGAGGTGCGCACAGCAGGAGGCTGAGGGCGCACCACCCGGCGGGACGAGCAGGAGGGAATCGGCTCATCTTCACTCTTGTGACGCAATAGGCTAACGGCCCCCTTCTTACCACGGCGGTGGGCCAGGGTCAATTCGGTTTGGGCGGGTGTGGCTGCCAAGCTACAATGGCGGCTCTGAGCCCAATGCCTCGCCGGCAGCCTTTCCGGAACAACGCCCGGCTGGTGCTGTTCTGCACCGCGGGAGCCGTCCTCCTTTTCCTGGGCGTGCAACTCCTGCTGCGCAAGAGCCGCGACTTCTCCCCCGACTTCCTGGCCTCGGTCCTGCTCTACGGCCTGACCATTCTGAACCTGAGCTTGATCCTGGTGCTGGTCCTGGTCCTGGGCCGGAACCTGGTCCGGGTGCTGATGGAGCGGCGCCGCAACGTGTTGGGGGCGCGCTTCCGCATGCGCCTGATGTTGGTCTTCCTGCTGATCGTGGTGGCGCCCTCGTTTCTGCTGATCGTGGTGGGCAGCGACCTCATCCAGCAGACGGTGGATCGCTGGTTCAACGTGGACGTGGAACGGATCTTGTCCTCTTCTCAGACTCTAGGCACCGCCCTCCGGCGGTCGCTGGCCGACCGCGGCCGGGTCCACGCCTCGACCCTGGCTCGTGAGATCGGCGTGCGCGGCCTGCTCCTGCCGGAAGGGCAGGGACGCTTGCAGGCCACGGTGCAGGCTCGGGCCCGCACCCAGCACATGGACGTGGTGAGCGTGTTCTCGCCCCGGGGTGAGCTGGTGGCGGTGATGGACCCGCGGCTCCCCGCCGGCGCTGCCGCGACCGGGGGGGCCGAGGCTCTGGCCGAGGCCGCCCTGGGAGGCCGAGAGGCGGAGGCCAGTCAGCCTTTCTCGGGCGGGGAGATGATCCGGGTGGCGGTGCCGGTGCGGGCGGGCGGGCGGGTTCTGGGCGCGGTGGTGGTCGGGAGCTTCCTGCCCGAGGGCGTGGCAGCCGAGGCGCGCGAGGTTCAGGACCGTTATGCGAAGTTCCGCCGGGCCGAGGCCTCCCGGGGGCCGATCAAGGCGGTCTACCTGTCGCTCTATCTGTTTCCCGCCCTGCTCATCCTGTTCGGCGCGGTGTGGCTCTCCTTGTACCTGGCTCGCCGCATCACCACCCCTCTGCGCCTGGTGGCCGAGGGCACCGAACGAATCGCCGCCGGGGAGCGGGGGGTGCGTGTCGACTTCGCTTCCGGGGACGACGAGTTCCGGGCCCTGATCGCCTCTTTCAACCGCATGTCCGAGCGTTTGGCGCGGAGCGAAGAGGAGGTGGAGCACAGCCGCGCCGGCCTGACCCGCAAGAACCAGGAGCTGGAGGAGCGCCGCCGGCTTACCGAGACGGTGCTGGAGACGGTGGGGACCGGAATCCTGGTGGTGGACGCGGAGGCCACCCTGACCGCCGTCAACGCCGCCGCCTGCCGCCTGCTGGAGCTTCCGGACGAGGTGGTCGGGCATCCCGCACCCGAGGTCCTGGTCGGTCCCGGCCGGGCGGAGATCCTGGGTCTCATCGACCGCCTGCTGTCGGGTCGGGTGGCCCGCCAGGAGCGCGAGATCCTGATCCCCAGCCGAGGCCGTGACCGGCAGCTGGCGCTGACCGTGGTTCCCTTGCCCGGAACGCTAGGTGCGCCGCCGGGTGCGGTGGTGGTGCTCGACGATCTCACGCCCCTGATGCGGGCGCAGAAGGTGGCGGCCTGGGGCGAAGTGGCGCGCAAGCTGGCCCACGAGATCAAGAACCCGCTGACCCCCATTCAGCTTTCGGCTCAGCGCATCCGCAAGGCCTATCTCAAGACGGCGCCGGAGTTCGAGGCCATCTTGACCGAGTGCACGGGCGCCATCGTGCAAGAGGTGGAGGCCCTCAAGAACCTGGTGGATGAGTTCGCCCAGTTCGCCCGCCTTCCCGCCGCCAACCTGAAGCCCAGCTCGCTCCACGAGGTGGTCGAGCAGGCCCTGAGCCTCTACGACGGGCTCTTCGCCAGCGTGACCATCGATCGGTGTTTCGCCCCCGAGTTGCCCAGCCTACGGCTGGATCCGGACCAGATGAAGCGCGTCCTCATCAACCTGGTGGACAACGCCATCGAGGCGACCGAGAAGAAGGGCAAGGTCACCGTCTCCACCCACTTCGACGCCAGCGAGGGGCGAGTTCGGCTGGGGGTTGCCGACGACGGGCCGGGGATACCTCGGGAGGACCGCGATCGACTCTTCGTGCCCAGCTTCTCGACCAAGAAGCGAGGCAGCGGTCTGGGGCTGGCCATCGTCAGCCGCATCGTTCAGGAGCACCAGGGGACCATAAGGGTGGAAGAGAACCAGCCGCGCGGCACCTGCTTCGTGGTGGAGCTGCCGGTGTGAGGACGCAAGCGATCGGCGATCAGCAGCTGATAGCTGACAGCTGACCGCTACCGTTCGTGGAGGCGTATGCGCGAGTCGATTCTGATCGTGGACGATGAGGCGGGGGTGCGGGGCTCGCTTTGCGGAATCCTGCGCGACGAGGGCTACCAGACCGACGCCGTGGAGAGCGCGGAAGCGGGCCTGCTGGCGCTGGAGAACCGGCGCTACGACCTGGTCTTTCTCGACGTGTGGTTGCCCGGCATGGACGGCCTGGAGGCGCTCGACAGGATCAAGGCCGTGGACCCCGAGTTGCCGGTGGTGGTGATCTCCGGTCACGGCAGCATCGAGACGGCGGTCAGGGCGGTGCGCGCCGGGGCCCGGGACTTCATCGAAAAGCCGCTGGCCCTGGAGAAGACCCTGATCGCCGCCAAGAACGCCTTACGGCAGCGCAAGCTGGAGGTGGAGGTTCAGGGCTTGCGCAAGCAGGCCGAGCGCCGCTACCTGATGGTCGGCGACAGCCAGCGGCTCGGCAGCCTCAGGGTCGATATCGCCCGCGCCGCACCGTCTAACGGAAGAGTCCTGATCTTCGGCGAGAACGGCACCGGCAAGGAGCTGGTGGCCCGCAACATCCACGACCAGAGCCTGCGGGCCCAGGGCCCCTTCGTGGAGGTGAACTGTGCGGCCATCCCCGAGGAGCTGATCGAGAGCGAGCTCTTCGGCCACACCAAAGGCGCCTTCACCGGCGCCCTCACTCCCAAGAAGGGGAAGTTCGAGCTAGCGGACGGCGGCACCCTGTTTCTCGACGAGATCGGCGACATGACCCTGAAGACCCAGGCCAAGGTTCTGCGCGCGCTGCAGGAACAGAAGATCGAGCCGGTGGGCGGCAGCACGACGGTAGCGGTGGACGTGCGGGTGATCGCCGCCACCAACAAGGACCTGGAGGAGGAGATCCGCAAGGGGAGCTTCCGCGAGGACCTGTTCTTCCGTCTGAACGTGATTCCCTTCCGGGTGCCGCCGCTGCGGGAGCGGCGGGAGGACATCCCGCTCTTGGCTCGTCACTTCGTCGAGCAGTTTGGCGCCGAGTACGGCAAACGTCCCAAGCAGATCGCGGCCGAAGCCGTCACCGCCCTCACCGCCCACGCCTGGCCGGGGAACGTGCGCGAGTTGCGGAACATCATCGAACGCCTGGTCATCATGACCCCGGGCGAGCGTATCGGTCTCTCGGATCTGCCAGCCTCGCTGGGAGTGGGGGAGCGGCCCCCGTCGGGCCAGGCCGACCCCGAGACCGAACCCGGCGGCGAGTTCCCGTCGCTGACCGCAGCCCGAGAGCATTTCGAGAAGCGCCACATTTGGCGGACCTATCTCCGGTGCGAGGGCAACATGAGCCGCACCGCTGGCGCGCTGCAAGTCGAGCGCTCCAACCTGTACCGGAAGATGAAGGGCTATGGTCTGCTGCCGGCCCGCAAGCTCGAATCCCGGGAGCCCGCCTGAAGGCGGGGCCACAGAGCCCCGCTCTTTCCGGTTGAAACCGAGGCGACCCTTCTTCCATAATGGGCGCGGTTCAAGCGTCAGTTCAGCAGGCGGCCATTGACTCAACAAGACGATCGAATCCGGGAGTGGCTCGACCAGGGGTGGCGGCTTCTGAACTGCGGCGTGGCCTCCCAGGCCCGCGATGTGTTCGACCGCGTCTTGCTGCTCGACCCGGGAAGCCAGGAGGCGCGGCGCGGCGCGGCAGCGGCAGCGGCGCTCTGCGGTGAGGCGACGCGGCTCGGGACCGAGTGCCTTCACCAGGCCGAGGCAGCCTGGCAGGCGGGGGACGGCGCGACGGCCCGCCGCCTGGCGGAGGAGGTGATCGCCCAAGGGGGCGACCGCGATCGCGCTCACGCGCTGCTCGACCGGCTGGAGCAGCGCCAGCCTCGCCCGGAACCGGCCGGGAAGCCGTCGCCCGCCGATACCACCTCCGGGGTCCCGCTGCTGCCGCCGGGAAGGCGAACCTGGTCGCGTAAGGCGCTCCTGGGTGGCTGGGCGGTACTGTTCGGGCTGCTGCTGGCCGGGGTGGCTTCCAGCTTCGAGGGCCTGCTGGCCCGTCTGGAGCGGGCTCCGGTGCCGGCGGCGTTCACGCTTCCCCCCACCACCGCCCTCCCTCAGCCGAACTCCGGCGAGCAGACGGTGGCGGCCGCGCGCCGGCTCTTGGACCAGGGAGACGCGGCCGCCGCGGTGGCGCTGCTGCGGGGAGTAAAGCCCGCGGAGCCCGCCTATCCCTTCGCCCAGCAGTTGCTCGGGGAAGCCCGGGCCGAGCTGGGACGCCGAAGGGAGGGGCGGTGAACTGCCCCGCCTGCGGCCAGGGACTGCCCGCGGGTCTCAGCGAGCGATGCCCCTTCTGCGCCACCCTGTTGGCGCCGCCGGCGGAGGGGGCGCTCGCGCCTAACCTATCCCCCTTCGCCTCGGCCCTGCTGGGGCCGGAGGAGCCGCTCCGGGAGATCCCGGGGCTCCGGAAGCGGGAGCGCACCTGGAAGGACGAAGTGAAAGAGCGGGTAAGCGATCGGCGGCGGACGCGGAGCGCGGACGCGGGCGAGGCGGATTCCTCCCCAGCGCAGGGCGATCCCCAAGGGGCGGCGGAACAGGATCTGGAAGAGCCGGCCGAGCGGACTCAGGACGCGCCTATCGAACCCCCGGCAGCGGACGCTTCCCCCGCCCGGCTCCGCCTCCGGGAACTGGACGCCCAGGTGGCCCGCCTCACCGACCCGGAGGAACTGCTGCTCAGGCCCCGGGAGGGCGAGGAGTCCGCCACCGAATCCGAGCTTAGGGGGCTGCCGCCGGCCGGCCCTCGTACGCTGCGCATCGACCCAGAGGACGAGCCGGAGGCCGACGACTGGTCGCTAGGGGGTGCCCCGGCCGCTGAAGAGGCGGCCCCTCCCGTGGAGCGGCCAGCGGCGGCCTCGGAGCGGCTGCTGGCAGCGGCGCTGGACACCCTGTTCTGGGGAAGCCTGTCGGCCGTGGTCGTGTACT
>DATECU010000312.1:0-9258 GCA_035286745.1 Vicinamibacteria bacterium
CAACCTTCCGGGCGTTCGGGACGGGCGTGCTCGCCTCCAGCCGCAAGGCGTCACGCACAGCCCGCGGATCGTCCAGCAGCCAGGCTTTGGCGTGCGGGTCGGCACAGCCGATGGCAGTCGGAAGTGGAGGGCGGGCCTGCCGGTCCTCCTTCCGCGCGGCATCCAATGACCTCAGTCGGTCTCTGCCGGGCGACCGGTCGCGGTCGACGGTGGCCACCAGGCCGTCCAGGCCTTGCTCCCGCGCCCTGTGCAACGCGAAGAGCAGCTTGCGATCGTATCCCTGGCCGGCCCGGTGGAGACGCGGCCATTCAATGGTCTCGGGCGCGACCCTGGCCCCGACGATGGTCTCGACGAGTGGCGGGGTCATGGCGGCGTCTCGCTTGCCGTCGCCAACGAACAGGAGCCGCATCAACGGATGGCCAGCAGTCCGTCTTCGCCCTGGTTGAACCAGACCTCGCCCAGCATGAACTCGCCCAGGAAGTCCTTGAACGGGCCGCGTCGGCTTCGGTCGCGGAGCGCCGTCGGCTTCACGGCGGAACACGATCACCTGATCCAGAGGCGCCTTGACGTGATCGAGCAGGTAGGGTGAATGCGTGGTCAAGATGACCTTGCACGGCCTTGCCGCTCAGCTCTCCAGTCGTCAGGCGTCGCAGGAGGGCGACGATATCGGCAAGTCGGCGAGGATGGACGCCGTTCTCCGGCTCCTCGATCAGCACCACGTCCGGTGGGCTGGGATGGTGGGCAAGGGCAACGAAGAAGAAGAGCAGCCGCACTCCAGTCGATAGGCGCTCGCCCGGGATCTCGAAGCCGCTCTCGATGGTGGCGGCCACCGCGCGTTCGTGGGGTGAAAGGCCGGGATCCGGTCCCGGCCCGCCAGCAGTCTATCTCAACCGACCAGGCCGCGACCACGAGCCGGTGGAAGAGCGGAAGAACGGGGGACGGGGAGCAAGGTCCGCTGGCCACCTCATCTCAAGACCTCGACCACCACCGGTGGGGGAGCGACGGGCTGCTCGGCGAAGGTGAAGGCCTCGCAAAGGCGCTGGCGGGCCTTGGTCAGGGTGTCGGTGGAGCGGGCGTGTAGGAAGAGCAGGGGCTCGCCGGCCTCCACCTGGGCTCCCACTTTGCCGGCGGGCGTGAGCACGACGCCTACCGCATGGTCGATGCCTTGCTCCTTGCGCGCCCGGCCGCCACCCAGATCGAGCAGGGCCATGCCGACCGCGCGCGCGTCCACGCCGGCCACGAAGCCGTCGCGGGGTGCCCGCAGGGGCTCGACGATGGGTGCCCGCGGCAGCCGCGACGGGTCGTCCAGAGCGCGGAGATCGCCGCCCTGGGCCCCCACGAAGGAGCGGAACTTGAGCCAGGCCGAGCCGTCGTCAAGGGTGGCCGCGGCTCGCCGGTGAGCTTGCTCCGGATCGCCAAACCCGGCCAGGCGGAGCAGCTCGCCCGCGACCGTGGTGCAGTGCAGGCGCAGGTCGGCGGGGCCCCGACCCTGCAAGGTCTCGATGGCCTCAGCCACCTCCAAGGAGTGCCCCACCGCCAGCCCGAGCGGCTGGTCCATGCCTCCGATGACCGCCGTCATGCGCCGTCCCAGCGAGCGGCCGATGCCCATCATGAGCGAGGCCAGCTCGACCGATCGGTGCCGCTCGGGGACGAAGGCGCCGCCGCCGGTCTTCACGTCGAGCACGATGGTGTGGGCGCCGGAGACGATCTTCTTCGACATGATGGAGCTGGCCATCAGCGGGAAGGCCGGCACGGTGCCGGTGACGGCGCGCAGGGCGTAGAGCCGTGCGTCGGCCGGGGCCAGCTCCGGCGTCGGACCCACCACCACCAGGCCCACCTCCGCGAGCTGCTGCTCGAAGCGTCTCATGGGCAGCTCGACCCGGCAGCCGGGGATGGCCTCCAGCTTGTCGACGGTTCCGGCTGTAAAGGCGAGGCCGCGGCCGGAGACCTTGGCCAGCGGCAGGCCCGCGGCCGCCACCATCGGGCCCATCACCAGCGTGGTGGTGTCGCCTACTCCACCTGTCGAATGCTTGTCGCCCACGACCTCGGCGCCATCGTGTCGCAGCATCCCGCCGGAAGCGGCCATGATCTCGGTCAGGCTGGAGGTCTCGGCCAGCGTCATGCCGCGGAAGAAGACCGCCATGCACCAGGCCGCGGCCTGCTCGTCGGGAACCTCGCTCCGGGTGTAGCCGAGTACCACGCGCTCGATCTCCTCGGGCGACAGTTCGCCGCCGTCGCGCTTCTTGGCGATGATGTCGGCAACGCGCAGAGCCCTCCCGGCGACCGGCTGTGGGGGAACCGGCCTCCGCGATAGGCGAGCGACCAGGCCGCGGGGCAGGTGTACCACCGCCACGCCGGCCAGGATGAGGACCGCCGCCGGCAAGCGCTCGGCGGCCAGGCGCTCGCCCAGGAGCAGGTGCGCCGCCGCCACCACCATCACCACTTGCAGGCCGGAGAGCACGCCGGCTTCCAGAGCGGTGAGGGTGCGCAACACGTGATTCCAGAGCGTGAAGGCGAAGGCGGTGTTGATGAGGCCCACCCAGAGCAGGATGGCCAGGGCCTTGGCGCCGAGGCTCGGCAGGCCATCGATAGGTGCGGCGACGGCCAGCAGGGTCAGGCTGCCCAGCCCCATGCCGACCAGGGAGACGTCGGCGGCGCGGCTCCGGCCGTCGCGCATGACGGAACGCGCGATGAGGTTCGACAGGCCGACGCCGGCTCCGGTCAGGGCGGCCAGAGCCACCCCCACCAGGTTGCGGTCGGCCCTGGCGGCGTCGAGGAAGAGGAAGAGCCCGCCGACGAGGGTCCCGATTCCCAGCCACTGCCAGCGGGAAGTGCGCTCGCCGAGGAACACGCCGGCCAGAAGCCCGACGGTGATCGGCATGGCCGCCTGGAACACGAAGTTGAAGGTGACTGCCGGCAGTGCGGCCAGGGCGAGGCAGAGTGCCGCCGGGACCAAGGCGTAGGTGAGCAGTCCCAAGAGCGCGACCGCATACCACCGCTTGCGATCCCAGCCGAGGGAACGGAGCGAGCGCTCGCGGCTCAGGAGACGACGGATGAGCAGGCCGAGAAAGGCCGTGAGGTAGATCAGGCCGCCCAGCGTCAGCGGTGGGAGGTCCGCGAGAGCGGCCTTGGCCAGCACAAACGTGGTCGACCAGAGGGAGGTGACCAGCACGCCCTGGGCGAGGGCCTTGCCGTGATGGGATACCCGGCTTGAAGATGTAGTGGACATAGTTCGTCCATTATAGTGTCTTGAAAGCCCGTAATGTGTTGCACGTACAGGGACGCACGCGGTGTGTGGCACGCTCTTTGCCTCGTAAAGAGTCGCTCGTCTCCCCGTGGTCTACGGACGAGGGGACGGCCAGTCAGCCGCGCCCGAAGTAAGCGCGGGCCTCGGGCTTGATCCAGAACACCAGCAGGGCGACGCAGGCCGGCAGGCAGCAGGCCGAGGTCATGCCCACCGTGATGAGGACCAGGTGGTAGATCCAGACCCATGGCCGCGGAGGCAGGACGAGCGCGGCGGCGAAGAGAGCAAACAAGGCCAGGCACAGCACCAGCATCAGCGCGCCGAAGACCATGACCGGGACCTCGGTCAGCTCGATCCCGCCCGTGACCATGGCCAGGACCAGGCCGACGTCCAGGCCCAGGTACAAGAGGGCCATGGCGGCGGCATAGGCGCGATACCAGCCGAGGACCTTGGGAGCCGGCGGGGCTGGCGACGCGCCCACGACCGAGCTGTCCGGTACCATCACCGACATGGGGCGCAGGATAGCGGACTCGCGGGGGCAACGGAAGCCGGCGCCCGTGTGCTAACCCACGCGATCGGGAAACTCCTCCCACTCCGCGTCGCTCCACCACTCCCGTTCGATGCCGTCGCAGCTCTCGCCGTAGTGGGGGCAGATCACGCACTCCTCGCCGCGGATGAGCAGGGGGTCGAGGCGGGGCGGGTAGGTCTCGCGCAGGGCTTCGCCATCCTCGCGCGCCGCCCGTTCCTCGCCGCTCATCTCGCGGCTCGGAAGCTCGAGGATGGCGATGCGCCGAAGGCGCTCCTCGCTCTCCGGGAACAGGACCGAGTTCTCGACGTCGATGTGCAGCCAGAGAGCGCGGCAGTAGCGAGCCGCCAGCTCGGACAACCGGGACGCCCTTTCCGGAGGATCGAGATCGGCGGCGAGCAGCGGCGCCAGGTCATCGAGCATCCGTGACATCTCGTGGTGGTCGCCCTGGAGATTGGCTATGGGGCCGCGATCACCCGGCAGCTCGGCCTGCTGGACCAGGGCCGCGAAGAGCACGTCCTCCTCGCGCCCGTGGTGGAAGTCGCCGGCGAACAGGCGGAAGAAGCGGAGGAAGCGCTTGCCGTCGGCGGCCGGGGCTTGGCCCTGGAGGCGTCTCTCCACGAAGGTGCCGAGCGACCCCACAACGGCGTCGATCAGTTCGTGTTCGCGGCGAAGCTCATGGATGAGGCGCATGGCCACTGGCAAGCCTACCATCCGCTCGGGGAAGGGCGGATGGCTGAGCCCGACGGAAGGCGATGGCTCTTCGCTGGCGCCTAGCGTGTGATCTGCGGCGCTCCCCCGAACATGCGGCGAAAGGCGTCTTCGGGAGCGCGGCCGGCGGGTGCCGCCTGCTGGAGGTGGGCGGTACGCAGGCCGAGGACCAACTCCCGGCACACCCGCTCGGCGTCCGCGACCTTGCGTGAGGTGAGCTCCTTGGGCAGGATCTTCTGGATGACCACGGCCATGTCGTCGGGAGTCACCGTGGTTGCGTCGAGACCGGCCTGACGGAGCGCCAGGCGCACGGTGCCGCGCGCCTGGAGGCGGTCGAACGGCGTGGCCGCTTCCAGCGCGGCGCTCGTCCACTCGAAGGTCAGGGAGTCGGTTGCCATGGTCTCTACGAAGCCTCCGCAGACGCCGGGCGGTCCGCCAGTCGGGAGCCGCGCGGCGGAAAGAAGGCGAGCCACAGGCAAACGGAGCAGAAGAGTCCGAGCCCGGAGACAACCACGCTCTGGGGAAGGCGTGCGGGAATCCCGACTGCCGCGAGGATCTGATAGATCACCAGGGACGCGAAGAGCAGGGCCTTGGCGCCCGTGCCCAATCCCCACAGCAGCAGGCGCCCCGTCAGGGCGGGATCGCCTCCCAGTCCGAGCCGATTCCGTCGCCGCATCTGGCTCTGCGTGTTGAGCGACTCCCCGGCCATCCAACCGTAGCTCAGCACCGAAGCGATGCTCCATCCCCAGTAGAGCGGAACCCGGAGGGGCGCCGTCGCCGCGCCCACCATCAGGATCTTGGGGAGGACGAAGGGCACCAGCATCGTCACCATCACGCCGACCAGCACCCCGGCCCACGGTCGATCGGGCCTGAAGATCCGCCAGGCGGCGACCAAGGTGGCGGCGCAGCCGCCGGCGATGCCCAGGCGGCACACGAACTCCAGGACCACGAGGGCCAGGGGCGAACTCACGACCCGAGCGATGAAGGGGAACGCCCAGGCCAAGGTGTGCCCCAGCATGCCTCCGGAGATGAACATGATCCCGATCAGCAGCTCGGGAAGCTGATGGGTGCGCCGAGCGAGCCTGAGCAAACGCACGCCCAGTATCAGGCTGACCAGGGAGTAGGCGATGCTGCCGGCTAGCCCCAGTGCGATCACGACCGAACCTCCTTCATCGGACCTCTCCTCGGCTGCCGCGACTCAAGCTGCCTGGACCTCGATCAAGAGCAACGCACGTGCCAGCCCGGGTGGCGGCCAAGTGACGGCGGGACGGCATCGACCCTCACCCCAGCGCCGGCCCGGTCCTGATTCCGGCCAAGACCGGGTGGAATCCTGACCGGTTCCCGGCCAGGCCTGACCGCTCGGGGGCCCGGCGGGCCCTCCTTCAGGCACCCCCGTCTCCGTGGGTGGCGATCGCCGCCCTGGCGCGAGCGGCTTCAGCCGCCAGCGGCTTGAGCCGCCGGTAGCGCTCCTCCACGTCGGCGTAGTGGAAGTCCTTCTGCAAGACGCCATGGAAGACCTGGAGCGCTTCCTCGGGCTGCTTGGCTGCCTCCAGGACGCAACCCAAGAGGTAGGCGGCCAGGATCTCGTCCTGCGGTTCGAGCGGCATGCCGGTGGCCGTCCGCAGCTCCTCTTCGGCCAGGTCGTGGAGGTTGCGATTCAGGAAGGCGCGGCCCAAGAGCAGATGCACCGAGCCGCCGCTGGAGCCGCGCCGCTTGAGCCCCTGCAGCATGCGGATGGCCTCGTCGTTGCGTCCGGTCTCGACCATCACCCGGGCCACCAGGGTCAGCGTGGCCTCGTCCTCCAGTTTGGCCAGCTCGGCCGGCGGTAGGCGCGCCAGCAGCTCCGCCGCCTGCTTCGGCCGCCCGGCCGCCAAGTACAGCCGCGCCGCGTCCACCGCCCCCGCCGGGACCGCGGCGTAGGCCTCGAGCGCCTCCTGGGCCCGCCCCACCGACTCCAGGAGACGGCCCGCGTGCAGGAAGGAGCCGCCCTTCAAGTGCAGGGCGGCGGCCCGGGACGGGTCCTGGAAGTCGTGCTCGTAGATCTCGGCGGCGTGCAGCCAGTCCCCAGCCTCCTGGAAGACCTCGGCGGCGCGTTCCAGCAAGCCGGCGCGGCGGTATTGCTCGCCGGTGGGGCGTTGTCCGGCGTCTTCCAGCACCCGCACCGCGGCCGCCAGGTCGCCCGCCTGTTCGTAGAACGACACCGCGCGCTCGAGCTGTCCGAGCTGCAAGCACAGGCGAGCCGCCGCCGTGAACGACCGCGCCCGCTCGTAGCATTCGAGGGCTTCCGGCCACATCTGCGCCCGGTAGTACATCTCGCCGGCGTTGAAGTCATCGCCGGACCGACGGTACAGGTTGGCGGCCCTCGCCCACTCGCCCGCCCGCTCGGCCGCCTGAGCCCCTTTCTCGACCTGCCCCTCGCGTTCGTAGGCCCGGGCGGCCAAACCATAGCGCCCCTGTTCCTCGAGCTCGGTGCCGTGGCCCGCCGCGGCCGGCTTGGGCTTGTCGTCGACAGCCCGCAGCCGAGACAGGAGGCCGGCGGCCAGCAGGCCCAGATAGCACAGGCCATAGAAGCCGGCGGCCCAGCGGATCTCACTCTCCCCGGTCGAGAGGTCCCTGAAACGGAGGGCCAGGTGGACCGCCACGCCGATTCCGGCCACCGCCGCCGGCGCGTACAAGTGCAGCAGGCCCAGCTTCATCCGCTCACGGTCGCGCTGGGCCAGGAGCAGGTGCAGCACCAAGGGGGGGACCGCGAAGTAGGCGAGACGGCTCACCAGGTGCACCGGGAAGGTGGCGAGCGCACCCCCGGTGTCGGTCCGGAAGACCAGCCAGGCGCCTAGCGACGCGACGAGCATGAAGAAGGGTGCCGCCTGTCCGCTCAGCCGAAACGCCAGCACCGGAACCCCGATCAGGATCGCCACCGCCAGCCCGGTTTCCCAGGCCCCGGGTCCGGCGGTGCGGGCGGAGCCGAGCGCCAGGGCCAGGCCTCCGAAGGCGATCAGCAGCGGCCGCTGCTCGGGGTCGCCGAGGCGGAAGAGAAAGGCCCAGGGGTTCACGGCCGTCATACGCCGCGCTGCTCCGGGGGCAGGATGCGCAGCACCTCGTCCAGCGAGGTCTCGCCGGAGAGGGCCAGCCTGAGGCCGTTGTGGATCATGGTGGTCATGCCGCGTTCGACGGCGGTGTGGTGGAGCTTGTCGGGCGAGGTCCGCGCCGCGATCAGCTCCCGCACCGTCTCGTCCACTTGCAGGATCTCGTACACCCCCTTGCGGCCCGCATAACCCTTCTGGTTGCAGGCGGCGCAGCCCACCGGCGCGTAGAAGGTGTGGCCGGACAGGGCCTGTCCCAGCTTGGCCTCCTGTCCCGGCGTGGCCGGGGTTCGTCGCTTGCACTGAGGGCACAGGATGCGCACCAAACGCTGGGCGATCACCGCCGTCACCGCCGAGGCCACCGAGTGGGGATCGACGCCGATCTCGGACAGGCGCACGAACACGCCGGCCGCCTGCTTGGCGTGAACGGTGGTGATGAGGAGGTGGCCGGTCATGCCCGCCTGGATGGCGATGCGGGCGGTGTCCAGGTCGCGGATCTCGCCCACCATGATCACGTCGGGGTCCTGACGCAGCATGGTGCGCAGGCCATGGGCGAAGGTGAAGCCCTGGGTCTCCTCGATCTGGGTCTGGTTGATGTTCATGAGGTCGTACTCGATGGGGTCTTCCAGAGTGTAGATCGAGGTGCCGCGGTCGCTGTGATCGAGGACGGCCTTGAGGGCGGCGTAGATGGTGGTGGTCTTGCCCGAGCCGGCGGGGCCGTTCAGGATCACCATGCCCTGGGGCCGGAAGATGAGGTCGGAGAAGACTGCCAGCTGCTCCTCGGTGAAGCCGAGGCTAACCAGGCCGAAACCTAGCTCGGAGCGGTCCAGGATGCGCATCACGATTCGCTCGCCGTGCAGGGTGGGCATGAAGGCCACCCGCAGATCGACGTCGCGCTCCGCCACCCGGAGGTCGATGCGGCCGTCCTGGGGCCGATCGTGGACGAAGGTGATGGCCTGCGCCATCACCTTCAAACGATTGGTCACCAGGTCCCTGAGGTGGGGGCCGAGCTGGGCCACGTCGCTCAGGATGCCGTCGATGCGGTAGCGGACCAGGACGTAGTCGCGGTAGGGAACCAGGTGGACGTCCGAGGCCTGCTGCAGGGTCGCCTGCTGCAAGATGTAGTCGACCAGCTCCGGAACGTCGGGGTTCTGGACCGTGTTGTAGGCCTCGATCGTCGACTTGGTCCGGCTGAGCCCGTGGACCCCGTAGGCGGCGCGGCCCCGGCCCCCCTTCTCGCTGGCGGCGGAGCGACGGCGGTAGAGGCGCACCAGCCACGGCGAGGCCCCCAGCGTGGCCACCCCCAAGGCACTCGGCACCACGTAGGCGGGCGCGAAGACCGCAACGCCCAGAAGACCCAGCGTGGCTGCCATGGCCAGCGCCAAGACGGTGGGGAAGTTCAATGGTCTGCCTCGTGAACCATCGGTGGACCAGCGGACCGGAACGGCCGCGGCTGGTAGCCAGGACGGTGAGCGGATTCTATCCCAGGAGTGTTCTCTGGGGGCAACCGCAAACGAACCCAACCACGGGAAGCCGGGCGGCCAGGGCCCCAAAGCGACGGATTCACCCGCAATGGTCGAGCGTCGGCCTGCGGAGCCGCACCTCGATGCCAGCGGGCCGGATGGCCGGTCTGTCAGGTGGCTTCCCCAGAAGAGCCTGGCGGCAAGAGCCAGGCTTGCGGCCGCCGCCAGCCA
>DATECU010000313.1:0-2833 GCA_035286745.1 Vicinamibacteria bacterium
CCGCCGATCGAGATCGATCGCAAGAAGCCCTCCCTGTGTCCGCTAACGCCGGCGGCTGGCGTGCGATTCCCGAGCCTCCGCTGCCGGCACGGATGGCTGGGGCGTCGGCCTGGTCGCCGAGTCACGGCGGGTGCTTGCGCATCTGCTTCTTGAAGACCCGGCGCATCTCCGGCGAGAGCTGTTGATCCCAGTCGGGGTTCATGAGGTTCCACCGGATGATCTGGCTGTACTGGAAGCCACCCGGGCCCCAGACCGCCACGCTGTCCCGGGCCAACGGCGCGAACCCAAGGGCGAGGGCCCCCATCAGGATGACGGGGGCGAAGCGCCGCGCTTCGAGGGCGGCCACCATCGCCGCCAAGGCAAGGGCGAAGGCGAAGGCGATCAGGAAACCCAGGCGGTAGACGTCGGGCGGCCGGAGGCCGAAGATGGGCCCAATCGTGAGGATGGGCCACGCGGCCGCAAGGGCGAAGGACCGCGCCGGCCGGGGGTCGTGGTGGCGCCGCAGGAGCAGCCAGGTCCCCACCATCGCCAGGACCAAGGGGCCGAGGAGCAGCCAGGAAGCGGGCTCCGCGTGCCACCAGCGTTCATACGAGGACGGAAAGAAGATGGGAAGCAGCAGGTGGGGAACTTGCTGGATCGCGCCCTCGAGCTTGAGGCTGGCCTTGGTGGGCAGCAAGTGGATCCACCACGCGATGTACACCGCGGTGAGCACTCCCAGGCTGGCGACAGCGGTCCATCGACCGCGCCGGTCCAGGGTGCCGAAGACCAACACCGCCGCTGCGGTCGCGGGCAGCGTGGCTGCCATCTCCTTGGAGCCGAGCGACAGCGCACCTAGCGTCAGGGTGAGGACGAGTGCGCGCCGGGACCAGGGGACGGAGGTGAGGGCCAGGAGAGCGGCAAGGTAGAACGCGGCCATCACAGAGTCCGTCCGCTCGGCGCACCACCCGGCCACCGACGTGCTGAGCGGGTGCGCCACCCACGCCAGAGCCCCAGCCAAGCCCGCCCGTGCCGATCCCGTCAGCCGCCGGAGCAGCTCGGAGGCGAGCAGGCCGTTCACAAACAGGATGACGAGGTTCGTGAGGTGGTAGCCCCAGGTACGGGGCCCCCAGATCTCGTAGTCCAGTGCCAACACCAGAGCCAGGATCGGCCGGTACTGGCCGTTGCCCAGGCCGAGGGGATCCCAGTTGCCCCAGAAGGTCGAAAGAAGTTGGCGCAGAGTAAGGGGACGGGCGAAGAAGAAGTCGTCGAGGATGAACCCATAGCCGAGCGCAGGTGCGTAGAGGACCCCGATGGTGGCCGCGAGGGCTGCCGCGCCTAGCGCTTTGTGGGGCGAGCGGCCGGCCGTCGCCAGCACCCAGATGACGGCCACCGGTGCAGCAAGCCCGAAGGCCATCATGCCCCAGGCCGCGGGTCGTCGGTGCTGGCGCGGTCGAGGAATGAGCCGCTGTGGTCGACGAAGGGCGTCTTCACCGACGGCATTCTAGCGTCAATCCTCGAAGGCACACCCCGGTTGGCGAGCCCACCCCTGCGCTGCAGATCAGATGGGATCGGCGGCACCGGCGTGCTGGAACGCCGAGCGGTGGCAGGCCTCGCGTACACTAGCTCTTCGCATGAAATCGGCTCGCCGGTTGGGAGCGTGGCTCCTCCTCATCCTCTCGCTCCTCAGCCTGTCGGCGTGGCTGTGGCAGCGGAGTGTGGTCGGCCTCCGCTTGACGCTCAAGATGCCGCCGCTCGCGGCCGGCCCCGAGACCCTGGAACGCCGTGCTTCGGACGTCTCGTCGGACGTGCTGCTGCTCGACCCGCGGATCCCCTCCGCTCTCCAGGAAGCCAGCTTTGAGGGCTCCTGGCAGGTGGAGCGGGACGGCAACTACGAGCTGATGCTCAAGGGTCGAGAGCCGGTCGAGGTGTGGGTCGACGGGCTCAGGGTGCTGGTCCGCACGGCCGAGCCCTATCCGAGGGAGAAGAAGACGATCTGGCTGCCCAGGGGCCACCACTCCCTAGAGGCGCGGTTCCGGCCGCGCCCGCGCCTTCCCGTCTTCAAGCTCACGCTGATCGCGGCCGACGGCGAGCCGGTGCGGTTCTTTCCCGCAAGACCGTCGAAGGCCACGCTCCGGGCGCTGGCGGTCGGATCCGTCCTGCACCGCGCAACGCTGGCGGCATGGCTCTTGGCGCTGGCATGGGGTGGACTCATCCTGGCCCGGCGCGTTCGCCGAGGGGAGGCGTTGCTCGCGGTGCCCGGAGCGCGCCAAACGATGGCGGTTCTGCCGGTCCTGGTTGTGTTCTATGCCGGGGGGCTGCGACTCGAGGGGGTGGTCCGGCAGTACTGGGGGATGGAGGCCCCGGCCTGGGCGCGACAGCTCACCTCCGTGGTCGGCCAGATCAGGCCCCAGGCGTTGAAGCTCCCCCCGGTCGAACCGGTTGCCGCCCCGTACGGGGGGGATCCGGCGGGCTACCTTCGCTATGCCCGGGGCATGGAGCGCTTCTACGATGCCCACGTGCGCGAACCGCTCTTCGTGTTCGCAACCAAGATCGGCCTGGCCGTGAGCGGCAACGCCGATTTCGCCGTCAGCTTGACCGCGGGCGTCTTCTCGACGCTCATGGTGCTGGGCACCTACCTGGTCGGGCGGCTCTGCTTCAACCGCAGGGTGGGCCTTCTGGCCGCGTTTCTTCTGGCCATCGAGCGATCGGTGATCGCCAACGGGACCGATGGCTGGCGCGACGACGCGTTCGCCTTCTTCGTTCTCCTCTCCGTCTTCACTCTGGTCCGGCTGCGCGCCGAACCGTCCTTCAGATCCGGCCTGTGGGCTGGACTGGCGGGCGCCGCCGCCTGCCT
>DATECU010000314.1:0-9199 GCA_035286745.1 Vicinamibacteria bacterium
TACTCGGTGGCCGTGCACACCCACGCGTCGCTGGAGCCCCACTGCGTGCTGGCAAAGTGGGATGGCGACGACCTCACGGTCTGGGCCTCCACCCAGGGCGTCTTCACGGTCCGGGAGGGGCTGGCGGAGGCCCTGGGCATCGAACGCACGCGCATTACCGTCATCACCGAGCACATGGGCGGCGGCTTCGGCAGCAAGCTGGCGCCCTCCGCAGCCGGCAGCGCCTTCGCGGTGGTCGCCTGCAAGCTGGCCAAGCAGGCCGGCGCGCCGGTCAAGCTGTCGTTGGACCGCCGCGAGGAGCACCTGTGCACCGGCAACGCACCCTCGGCGCGGATGACGGTGCGCCTGGGCGCCAAACGCGACGGCACGCTGACCGCCATGCACCACCGGGCCTTCGGCTCGGCGGGGATCGCCGGCGGGGCGGGCTCCGGCGGGCCCATCGCCGCGCTGTACACCGGCTGTCCTCACCTCAAGGTGGAGGAGCACGACGTCTTCACCAACGCCGGCCCGGCGGCGCCCCTGCGGGCTCCCGGCCATCCCCAGGGGGCCTTCGCTCTGGAATCGGCCATGGACGAGCTGGCCGAGAAGCTGGGGATCGACCCGCTGGAACTCAGGCGCAAGAACGAGTCGCACCCGGTCCGCAAGATCCAATACGACGCCGGGGCCCAGGCCATCGGCTGGGAGCGCAGGAACAAGAAGGCCGGCGACACACCCGGGGTGAGAAGGCGTGGGATCGGGATGGCGAACGGGAACTGGTACGTGTTCGCCCGCGACCGGGGGGTGGGGGCCGAGGTCAAGATCCACCGCGACGGGGGCATCGAGCTGTTCTCCGGAGCCCAGGACATCGGCGGCGGCTTCCGCACCGCCATGGCCATGGTGGCGGCGGAGGAGCTGGGGGTGAAGCCCAGCGACATCGTGGTCCGCGTCGGGAACACGCGTTATCCGGAAGGGCCCGGCTCGGGGGGCAGCACCACCACCAACTCGGTCGCGCCGGCGGTGCGCCTGGCCGCTCACGAAGCCCGCCAGAAGCTCTTCGACCTGGCGGCGGGTCTGCTCAAGGCCAAGCCCGAGGCGCTGGACGCGACCGGCGGCCGGATCTTCGTGATCGCCAGCCCCTCGCGCAGCATCACCATCCGGCAAGCTGCAGCGCGCATGCCCGGCGAGACCATCGCCTGCGTGGGCGAGCGCAAGCCGCAGTTCGAGATCTACCGGGGCGACCTGGCCGGCACCCAGTTCGCCGAGGTCGAGGTCGACATCGAAACCGGCGAGGTGCGGATCGTCAAGATGGTCTCCGTCAACGACTGCGGCTTACCCGTGAACAGGCTGACCGCCGAGAGCCAAGTCATCGGAGCCATGATCCAGGGCGCGTCCTGGGCCCTGCTGGAGAACCGCATCCTGGACCGCAACTTCGGGACCATGGTGAACCCCAACCTGGAGTCCTACAAGATCCTGGCCCCCGCCGACATGTTCGAGGTGGTGCCCATCCTCACCGAGGTCGCCAACCTGGGGAACAACACCTCGACCGCCGGCCTCGGCGAGCCGCCTATCGTGCCTACGCTGGCGGCGATTGCCAACGCCATCTACAACGCCTCGGGAGCCAGAGTGCGCAGCCTGCCCATCACCCCGGACAAGGTGCTCGCCGCCTTGGCCGAAGCCAGACGGAGGGCCTGAGTCATGAACCGCTTCGAGTTGGCCCGGCCGCGGTCCCTGACGGAGGCGCGGGAGCTGGTACTGGGGACGGCCGGTGCCGTGTACAAGGCCGGTGGCATCGACGTGCTCGACCATTTGAAGGAGCGCCTCTGGGAGCCGCCGCGGCTGGTGGACCTGAAGTCGGTCCCGGGAATGAGCGAGATCGTGGTCGAGCCCGACGGAGGCCTGCGGCTGGGGCCTCTGGTCACGCTGGCCAAGGTGGCAGCCCATCCGGTCCTTCGCAAGACGCACACCGCGCTGGCCCAGGCCTGCGGCGAGGCCGCCTCGCCGCAGATCCGGAACGTCGCCACCCTGGGTGGCAACGTCTTGCAGCGACCGCGCTGCTGGTACTACCGGCTGGAGTCGTACCGGTGCGTCAAGAAGGGCGGCGACGTGTGCTTCGCGGTGGGAGGCGAGAACCGCTATCACGTCCTCTTCGGCGGCGGACCCGTCTACGTCCCCCATCCCTCGAACGCCGCCACCGCCTTGGTCGCGCTCGGTGCGAGCTTCGTGCTCGAAGGGCCCAAGGAGAAGCGCACGGTGGCTGCGGGCGACTTCTTCATCCTCCCCAGCAAGAACCCCGAGCGGGAGAACGTGCTGGGGGACGGGGAAGTGCTGACCGAGATCCGCCTGCCCGCTGCCGCCGGGGTGAAGTCGGTCTACGCGTCGGTTCGAGAGCGGGCGGCCTTCGACTGGCCTCTGGTCGCCATGGCGGCGGCCGTGCGAATCGAGGCCGGCGCGGTCGCCGACTCGCGCGTCGTGTTAGGGGCGGTGGCGCCCACCCCCTGGCGATCGACCCGCACCGAGCAGGCGCTACGCGGCAAGAAGCTGGACGGCGATGCCGCCGAGGCGGCAGCGCGTGCGGCCATCGTGGGGGCGGCGCCGCTCTCCGACAACGGTTACAAGGTCCCGCTGCTCCAAGCCCTGGTGCGGCGGACTCTGCTCTCGATGGCGTGAGGTTCTGCGATGGAAGCCGAAGGCCTCTTACTTCCGGTCTGCAAGCGGCTGCGGACCAAGATGTACTACGTGGCCGGTCGCGACCACGTGGATCTGACGCAGTCCTCGCCTAGCGCGCAGTACTGGTGCTCGCTCACCGCCACCGTGCTGGGGCCCGACACCGTCTACTGCTCGCCGGAGGCCTGCCAGCAGTCCCGGGGGTGCTTCGAGCCGGAGTGACTCGGGGACGGAGCACTCGGCGATCAGGAGGGCCAGCTACTGACCGCGAGCGAACTGCCGACGGCGGTCGGCACCGGGCTCTGGAGCTACCGCATCCGCCGGGTCCGGCGTCACGTTTTGCCACGGCAGGTCCAAGCCGTTGGATCGATCCAAACGACCGAATCCAACTGCACCCGGTCTCATGCGGGGCCATGCCGCAAGTCGTTGACCAGCCTGCGCTTGCGCAACCCGACGTCTGGCACCTACTTTGCTAATAAGACGCGCCAAGGTGCGTCCCATCGGACGCTCTCAAATATCAGGAGGACCCCATAGCATGAAACGCGTATTGCTGGTGGGCTGCCTTGCCGTGTTCGTGGCAGCCGACATCGTCACCGCGCAGGTCACGACGACGGGCGCAGCGGTGGTGATCGTGGAAGCGTCCGACGGCAGCCGCCTACCGGGTGCCACGGTCACCGTCGCGGCACACGACGTCACGACCAAGAGGACGGCAGTCACCGACTCCCAGGGAGAGGCGCTGCTGCTGAACCTCGCACCCTCCGCCAACTACGTCGTCACCGCGGAGTTGGCCGGCTTCAGCACGGTCAGGAACGAGAGGGTTCTGGTCCGGTCCGGTCAGACAACCAGTCTGCACGTCGCGATGTCGGTCTCCACTCAGACGGAGGAGATCACCGTCACCGCCGAGACACCGCTGGTCGACACCACCAGCGCCGTGACGGGCCAAGACATCACACTCGAGCTCACGGAGTCTCTGCCCACCGGCCGGTCCTTCCAGAGCTATCTTCAGCTCGTACCCGGCGTCTTGCCGTCGAACGGGGGCAATCCAGCCTCCAAGTCCGGACTCAACTACTCGGACATCGGCGGCGACATCGGGAGCTCGGCCGACAACTTCTACTACTTCGACGGGATCAACGTCACCGACCCTGTCTCGGGCACCTTCGGGGCCAACCTCAACACTGAGATCATCCAGGAGCAGAAGGTCCTCACCGGGGGCATCCCGGCGGAGTTCGTCGGAACCCCGGGGCTGCTCTCGAACGTGATCACCAAGTCCGGCTCCAACACCTGGCACGGGTCGGTGAACTACTTCTTCCAGAACGACAGCCTGTTCGCGGAGAACAAGAACTCCCCCCAGCAGAAGTTCAACTCGTTCGACAGCGCTGCCACGCTGGGCGGACCCATCGTGAAGGACCGCGCCTGGTTCTTCGCCAGCTTCCGCAGGCTGGTCCGCGATGACGATGTGACGAGCCTCGACACCAATCAGTTCCTGCGGAGCGTCAAGAACACCCAGGATCAGGGCTACGCCAAGGTGACCTGGTCGCCTACCGAGAAGGACACCATCAGCGCCACCTTCCTGAGCGACCCCACGGAGATCTCGGGGAGCAACCTGCGCACCATCACCAACGCCCGGGACCGCAGTCGCGAACAGGGAGGCAGCCGCTACAGCGTCAACTACTCGCGCTTCTTCGGACCCGCTGTTGTGGACCTCGGGTACAACAAGCACAACGGCGAGGTTTCCGACTTCTCGGTGATTCGTGAGTCCTCCAACACCGTGATCTTCCGCCGGACGGACGTCCGCACCCTGGCCGACGAACAGCTCGGCGGCTTCGGCTCAGACCTGATCGATGAGCGCGACACCCAGACGTTCCGGGGGGCCCTCCTCTGGAACAAGGGCCGCCACTCGATCAAGGCTGGCGCCGAGTTCCTCGACAACAACAGCTTCCGCAACTCGCTGACCATCGGCGAGACCAAGTCCGCGTACTCGTCGCTGTCCAATGGCCTGTCTGGGATCACGGCGCGGGGAGTCACCACGTCCGGCCTGACCGCCGTGCTCTTCAACCCGACCAACGCCTCCGACTTTAACGGGTTCATCAACACCATCAACAGCCTGCCTAACCGCGCCGCCTTCTACGCGGCGTACGATACCAACCGTGACGGGGTAATCAGTCAGGCCGAACTGGGCGACGCCCTGGTCTTCAGCAGCACGGCTGGCAACCCACACGGCAAGGTCAACTACTCGCGCACCTTGCAGTCCGCGGACGGCCCCCAGGACCTTGGCTCGCAGGGCCTCAGCTTCTTCGCCCAGGACACCGTGCAGCTGGGCCGCTTCACCGCCAACGTGGGCGTCCGGGCCGAGCGGTTCCAGCACTTCAACACCCTGGGCGACACCATCTACACGTTCGACTGGACCTTCGCTCCCCGCGTGAGCTTGGTCTACGACGTCGCGGGGAACGGGAAGCAGAAGCTCTCCGCCTTCTACGGCCGCTACTACGACCCGATCCGCAACAACATGACCCAGTTCGCGGGCTCGCACAGCGGCCGCACCCGCGAGGAGCAGGTCTTCGCCGGGGGCCAGTGGGTGACCTATCGCGTCCGCGGCGGCGCCAGCCTCGACGCCATCTTCGCGCCGGAGACGAAGACGCCCTACACCGACGACCTCCAGGTGGCCTACCAGGTGGACCTGGGCCGCAGCCTGAGCGTCGAGGCCGTGTACACCAAGCGCTGGACGCGGGATATCCTCGAGGACTACGACCCCGTGCTATACAGCAGCCCCGCCGACTACCCGGGGCCGGTCGACCACCCGGACTCGCTGTTCTTGCCTTACACCCACTTCGGATTCGCGGAGAGCGGGCTCCCCGGCGCCGCCAACTTCTTCATCGGGACGTTGGAGGGTGGCGAGCGTGACTACCAGGGTCTGGAACTGACCGTGCGCCGCCGCTACCGGAACAACTGGCAAGCGCTCGTCTCCTATACGTTCAACGACGCCAAGGGCAACACCAACTCCGACTCCAACGCGGACTTCCAGGGCGACGTTCTCTTCCTGGACCCGCGCGCACCCAACCAGTACGGTCGCCAGCCGGGATCGATCCGCCATCTGTTCAAGGCGGCCGCCTCGTATCAATTCAAGTTCGGCATCCAGCTCGGCGGCACCTACCGATGGAACTCGGGCTCCCTGGCCAGCAGGACCTTCCGGGCCTCGGGTCGCAATCTGCCCATCCAAGTTCCGGCCGGACAGGAGTTCGAGTTCGCCGGCATCACCTCCGAGCGTTGGATCGCACCGGACACGGTCGGCACCCTCACCAATCCGTCGTACGGCCTGCTCGACCTGCGGGTCGAGTACAACCGGAAGTTCGGAAAGATGGCCGGCGAGATCTTCGTCGACATCTTCAACGTGCTCGACAGCCAGGGTTCCACGCGGAACCAGGACCTGGTGGCGGGATCGGGCGGTGTCGCTTTCGGGAGTCCGCTGACCTTCAACGATCCGCGGCGCTTCTTTCTTGGAGCGCGGCTGAGCTTCTAGCTCCGGTCGCGTAGTCGTCGACGATGAGAAGGGGGCCCGCAGGGGCCCCCTTCGTGTTTCCTCGGCCTTCCCCTGGCCAACCCAACCTCGCGGCCGGAGTTCACGCTACCCGCAGAGCGGGGAATGAACGGCGATGTGACGCCGCCTGCCGTCCTACGCGGTCTGGATGACGCGCAGGGTGCGCATCGCCTGCATCGAGATCTGGGCGGCGACCTTGCCCGCCACATCCAGAAAGGCCACGGCCGCGGGCGAGTCGGGGGCGACCGACACGATAGGCGAGCCGTCGTCGCCCCCAGAGCGGACCCGGGTGTCGATGGGAACCGCCCCCAGAAACGGGATCTCCATCTCCTCGGCCATGCGCTCGCCACCGCCGTTGCCGAAGATGTCGGTCCGTTCGCCACAGTGACCACAGACGAAGTGGCTCATGTTCTCCATCACCCCCAACACCGGGATGTTGAGCTGGCGGAACATGCTGACTGCTTTCTTCACGTCGGACACCGACACCGCCTGGGGGGTGGTCACGACCAGAGCCCCCGCCACCGGCACGCTCTGGGCCATGCTCAGCGCAACGTCGCCGGTTCCCGGCGGCAGGTCCACCACCAGGTAATCCAGCTCGCCCCAGACCACGTCGCGCATGAACTGCTGCACGGCGCTGTGCAGCATGGGACCGCGCCAGATCACCGGCTTGTCCTCGGGCACCAGCATGCCCATGGAAATGGCCTTGATGCCGTGGGCCTGGGGGGGGATGATCTTCTGCTCTGCGCTCACCTCGGGGGGCTCGTGGATGCCGAGCATCTGCGGGATGTTGGGCCCGTAGACGTCGGTGTCCATGAGGCCCACGCGGGCTCCCCGCTGCGCCAGCGCCACCGCCAGGTTGACCGCGGTGGTGGACTTGCCGACGCCACCCTTGCCTGCGCCTACCGCGACGATGTTGCGCACCCCGGGAACCGCCTGGCGACCCATGCCGCCGCGGGCTCGCACCTCCGCCGTCATCCGGGCCCGGGCCGCCGTCGCACCGGGAATGGCCAAGACGGCCTTCTCAGCCTGGGCCTTCATGAGGTCCTTGACCGGGCAGGCCGGGGTGGTCAGCTCGATCACGAAGTCGACCTCGCCACCCTCGATTCTGACCTCCTTGACGAAGCCCAAGGTCACGATGTCCTTGTGCAGGTCCGGATCCTGAATGGTCCTGAGGGCGGTCAGGACCTGGTCTTCTGTCACGCTCACGGAATGCCTCGTTAGGTATAGGCCGGGCCGTCAGTGGCTGGCCTGGGTTGCTGCGGGCGCGGCGAGCGCCTGGTCGACGGTCCGTTGCAAGGCGGCGAACTTCTGGGGAGGGCTCCCCAGCATCTTGGACCGGATCACCCCCTGGGCATCGATCACGAAGGTGGTGGGAAAGCCGCGGTTGGCGCCGTACTCATCCTGGACCTTCTCGGTCCCCAGCAGCTGCCGGTAGGGGATCTTGTACTCGCGCACGAAGTCCTGGATCTCCTGAGGCTCCCCGGAGTCGAAGACGACGCCGATCACCTCGACGCCGCGGGCCTGGTTGCGCTTCCAGAACTCGGCGTATTCGGGGATCTCGGCGATGCAGGGTCCGCACCAGGTGGCCCAGAAGTCCATGACCACCACCTTGCCCTTGAGCGAGGCCAGGCTCAGGGTGCCGCCGGCCAAGTCCTTGAGTTCAAAGGCCGGAGCCTGGGTCAGCGTGGTGGTGTTCTTGGCCCCGGGAAGGCACGCTGCCATCAAGACGACCGCCAGGAGGAACTTCGAGCCTCTCACACGGGTCATAGAAGATCCATTATAGGTCGGAAGCCACGAGGGTCCGGGTCAGCCGATCCGGGTCAGGAAGGGGAAGAGCTTCGAGAAGTACTGGGCCAGCAGGGTGAGGCGATCGGTCAGAAGCAGCAGCCCCACGCCGATCAGGAGTGCCCCGGCGGCGTACTCCACGAACCGCATGTGCTGCTTGATGTGCCGCGAGGCGGCCAGGAAGCGATTGATGGCGAGGCCAGCCAGGATGAAGGGTAGCCCCAGGCCCAGGGAGTAGAAGGAGAGGAGCAGCACGCCCCGCCCCACCGTCTCCTGCTGGGAAGCGTAGAGCAGAATGGCCCCCAGGATGGGGCCGATGCAGGGGGTCCAACCGAACGCAAAGGCCAAACCCACAACGTAGGCGCCCAGCAGGCCTAGCGGCTTGGCCTTGACCTCGGTCCGCTTCTCGTAGAGCAGCCACTTGATGGGCAGGATGCCGGCGGTGTGGAGCCCCAGGATGATGATGATCACGCCGCCCACCATGGCCAACTGCCGCTGGTATTGCTGGAGCACCTGGCCGATCAGCGTCGAGGCCGCTCCCAGGGCCACGAAGACGGTGGAGAAGCCCAGGACGAAGGCCAGGCTGGTCAGGGTGACCTTGGCGGTGAGCCCCTTCGGCACCTCGCCGCCCTTGAGGCCGCCCACGTTGACGCCGCTGATGAACGAGAGGTACCCGGGGACGATGGGAAGGACGCAGGGTGAGATGAAGGAGATGAAGCCGGCGAGAAGCGCCGTCAGCAACGAGACCGAGTCGTTCATCAGTTCGTGATCCCTGCCCCCGCGTGCAGCTTATCTTGACGCGGCGCATGAAGTAAACCCGGTTGCGGATGGTGGGATGGTGGCTGGTTGGCTGATTGCGGCTCCTGAAGCGAGGGCTGTGCCGGGCGCCGTTCCGCCCTCCAACGCTTGGCCCTGCGTCCCGCGTGCCAGCCCTCAGCAGTCCGCTCTCAGCTCTTCAGCTACGAACGAGCCCGCAGGTCGAGGCGCGGCGCACCCTGCCGTAGCTGACTGCTGACGGCTGACTGCCGCTGTCGTCCTACACCCGCTCCAGCAGCAGGTTGTCGCAGGCCTTGCGGCCGTTCTTGGCGAGGTCGTACCAGCGGCCGTGGATTTTGACCCGCACCACGTCGGCGGTGAAATCGGCGCTGGTGCCGCAGGTGTTGCAGGAGTTCAGAAGCCAGGAGCCCACACCGTAGAGATCGGCGGGGACACCCAGGGCCTCGAACTGCCGGATCC
>DATECU010000315.1:0-5968 GCA_035286745.1 Vicinamibacteria bacterium
GACGATCGCGGCGTCCTGGATCTCCTCGGCACAGAACGGGCAGTTCTTCATGGGCCCTCCCTGCATGGCGAGCCTACACCCCGGCGCCGACGGCCCGCAAGAGCACCTGAAGGGGAGAAGGGGAGAAGGGGTGCGCCTGCGGCGTACGCGCCCCGCAGCCACGCGGCGTGACCCGGACTCTGGAGAGGGGAGGGGGGACCGCACCGACCGCGCCGGGCTCGTCCTGGGGCATCGTGGGGAGCCGGCGCGGCGGAAACGAGCCGGCGTACCCCTTGCCCCGGGATCTCCTTGCCGACCTGCGGCTTCATCTGGGACGGAAGGGCTGCCCCTGCCCTGCCCTGGGGCGCGCCGAGGGGCGCACCGATGGTGCGGGCTCGCCCTGGGGCATCGTGGGGCCGTCGCTGGGTTGCTATGGGGTTGCTATGGGGAGGCCCATGTCCCCGTAAGTTGGCGCGCCCGGAGAGATTCGAACTCCCCACCTCTTGGTTCGAAGCCAAGCGCTCTATCCGAATGAGCTACGGGCGCGCGGACCTCTCGCAATATAGCACGCGACCACCGTGGGTTCGTATCGGCTACTGGACCCGGCCCCGGGCGTCGATGCGGAACTCCGTCTCGACTCGGCCCTCCCGCACGCCCCACAGCCGATCCTGGAGGTTGGCCACCACGCAGGCGTGATTGGGGAGGATGCGGACGCGCTGGCCCACCCGAAAGGACTCGCCCGGAGCAACCGCGATGGCGCCATGCTCCTCGCTCAGGCGCTCCACTCGGCTGGCTCCGCTGCCCGACAGCACCAGCCCGTGGCCGCCCGGCCGAGGCCGCAGCGGATCGCTCGACAGCGTCTTGCTGCCCGCGTCGACCACTGCGCGATCAGGCGAGGGGACGCTCACCACCGTCGCCAGCACGGTGAGGGCGCAGTCCTCAAGCCCGCAGGCGCCCAGGCCGACCTGGGAGGCGTCGCGGAACACGTAGTTGCCAGGCCGCACCTCGGTGACGCCGGGCACCGCCATGGCGTGCGGGGCGGTAGGCGTCGAGCCCACCGAGACCACCTCGACGGGGACACCGGCGGCCCGGACGGCCTCGGCGGCTTCGACCAGGAGCGTCCCCTCCTCCCGCCCGATCTGCGCCAAACGATCTGGGGTCTCTGCCCCGTAGCCGTGGCCGGCATGCGTGAAAACGCCGCGCAGGTGAAGGCCGGGCAGGGCGGTGATCCGCCCGGCCACCCCGGCTGCAGCCGCTGGGGCCACGCCGACGCGGTGGAAGCCCACGTCGACCTTCAACAGGACATCGAGGCTGCGGCCGGCGCTCTGGAAGACCTGGGCGAGGGTGAGGGCGCCCTCCGCACTGTCGACGCCTACCGCGATGCGCACCCGATCGACGAGGGCCAGCAACCGCCGGCCCTTGTCCTCGCCCACCACCGGGTAGGCGATGAAGAGATCGTCGAAACCCGCGGCGGCGAAGACCTCAGCCTCTCCGGTCTTGGCCACGGAAAGCCCCCGAGCCCCTGCCGCCAACTGCATGCGCCCGATCTCGACGCATTTGTGGGTCTTGGCGTGGGGGCGAAGCGCGACCCCAGAGCGCCGGGCCGCCTGGGCCATGCCGGCGATGTTGCGGTCGAGGATGCCCAGGTCCACCACCACGGCCGGGGTCTCCAGGTCGTCGATCTGCATAGCGGCCGGGGCCATCTCAGCCCCGCTTGCGGGGCGCAAGCGGCTCGGCACCGCGCGCGGGCTCGGCCCCGGAGTCGGTGGCGGCGGCGAAGGCGGCGCCGCTCCAGGCAGCCTGCGGGTCCCTGCGGTGGTAGCGGCGTTCGGTGATGACGACGTCGACCAAGTCGATGGGGACCTGATCCTCTCGGGGGTTGTAGAGGAGGACGCCGGCCTCCGCCAGCGTCATGTGCAACCGAGGGTCCTGGCAGATGAACATCTGGTCGCGCACCGGCTCATCGGCGAAGGAGCCTCGAAAGCGCCAGCCGTCCCGCACCAGCGTCTGCGGTCTGGGTTCGGCCGCAGGCTGCAGGGGGCCGTGCTTGTCGGTGGTGACCACCAGCACCACCGCCGGCCGGGCGGCGCCAGTCTGGCGTTTGGCGAAGTCGGCACCCGCTACCACCATGGTGTGGCCGGCTGCGTGGAAGAAGCGGTGGTCGTCGAAGCCGTTGGCACCCACCATCAGGAAATCCACTTGGGGCCGAGGCGAAGGAGCCACCATCAGGGTGCAGGCGATGGCGTCGGGGATGATGGAGATGTCGCGGAAGCCACGGCCGGCCAGTGCCACCGCATAACGGGTTCCGTCGTGGAAGAGCACCCGCGCTCCCCAGCCGGTGCGGTTCTTGGGCTGGCCCTCGCACACGAACAGGCGGAAGTGCTGAGCCGCCTGCTCGTCGTCTCCCGCCCGGGTCGCCACGCCAGTGCCGCTCTTCTCGAAGGCTCTGACCTGCTGGATGCGCAGCCACTGCAGCACGGCTTCCTTGAATCCGCACAGGGCCTCGATGACCTGCTCGCTGTAACCGTAGAGCAGGACCGCGCAGGGCTGATCGAGTGAGCGGCCGCGGTTCTTCGCGAGCGAGTCGTAGAAATACTCGAAGGCCTGCCGCCGCAGCGCCTGCCGTTTCTGGGCCCAGGCCCCCTTCTGGTCGCGAATCCAGCTTGCCAGCGCCGGGACGTCCCGTCGCTGCCACTTGTCCTTGACGGCGGCCACCAGGTTACGCAGGCCGGTATGACAGCGGCGGGACTTGAGCACTCGGCGCTCGATGTCGGCCAGGAAGCGATCGACCTCGCCGGCCACGTCCGGTCGTCGGGCCTCCATGATGTCCTGCAGGGAGTCGACCAGGAGCGTGAAGAGGGCTGAGCTGCTGGGGTTGTCGAGCAGGAACTGATCGCTCATGGCGGTGGCCAGATCGCGCCGGAGCTGGGCGCTCAGCTCCACTTCCTGGAACTCCGCCCTCACCCTCAGGAAGTACGAGATGTCTGCGGCGAAGAGGACGTCCTTCACGGAATCGAGTTCTGAGGACAGGTCGTCGACCACCAGCTCGGCCACACCTTGCACCACGCGCTTCATCCGCTCCGTCTCGGCCGGATCGGCCGCTGGCGTGGGGCACTTGAACAGGACCACGATCTCCTTGGCGTCGGTGTCGATCTTGATGCCCATGACGAACATGCTGCGCAACCAATGCAGCTTGGAGGCGTTCGGGATGTCGTAGGTCAGGGAGATCGCATACTGGTCGTCGGGAGCACGGGTCAAGTCGACGTGGAGGGCATCCGCCAGCCGCAGGTAGGCGCCCAGCAGCCGGAGGCGAAGCTCACCATGGCCGGGAACGGGCACCCTGGGGTCGCGGCATTCCTCCAGCGGACAGCGGCGCCGATGGAGGCGCGAGAGCACGCCGAACGCGGCAGCCTCCGGTTGCCGCACGCCCACGTTCTGGTAGTCGGTCGCCAGGTATCGCTCGGAGCGCACGTGGTGCTGCTCGCGGATCTGGTCGTCGGACAGCGTGCCATCGCCGTCCCAGAGCCCGCGGATCATCCCCAGATCGTGCAGCCAGGCGGACGCGAGGAGGAAGAACTTCTCGCTCTCCGTGAGCCTCTCGTGGCATTGGCGAGGGATGAGCTGGTGCATGAGGTCCTCGACGGCCCGGTAGTGGGTGGGGCCGTGAGGCGTGAACCAGCGAAGCTGGGGGTGGTCGGGGTTCGCGGTCTTTCCGACGTAGACGCTCTCGACTCGCTGGCGGATGTCGACCAGCCGGCTGGAAAGAGCCTCGCCTAGCCAACCCTCCCAGAAGTGACGCTCCGTCTCAGGATCGAGATCGGACATGGACTCACCCCCCGGTCTGGCCGAAGCCCTGACGGAATTCGGCGAATCGTAGCACAGGCGGTTGTGGCGGTGCCGCAGTCGGAACTCCGGGCCGCCGCGGCGGCAGTCCCAACCCCCTCCCAGCCTGCGGCGAGCCCGGTCCGCGGGTCCTTGCGGTGTCCGTTCTCTTGTGCCCCTTTGTGTCTTGGGGGCGAAAGCCCGTTAGCCGACGGCGACGCCGCCGACAGCCCGAGAGGCCAGCATGCCGCAGGCGGCGTAGATGTCGGGGCCACCCGAGTACCGGCGCACGAAGGGGATGCCGTTCTCGACCAGGGCGGAGAGGAAGCGGCTGCGTTCGGCGTCGCCGGCCCGGCGGAACCGCCCGCTGGGATCGTTGACATCGATGACGGAGAGCCGGAGGGGTGAACCCGCGAACAACCGGGCCAGCTCTCTGGCCTCTTCAGGGCCGCTGTTGAAGCCGGCGATCAGGACCCAGGCCAGGCTGACCACCGTTCTGCGCGCGGCCGCCTGGCGGCGCATGGCGGCGGCCAGCTCCGGGACGTCCCAGCGGCTGCCCACCGGCATCAGCCGGGCCCGCTTCTCGCCGAAGGCCGAGGTGAGCGAGAGCATCAGGCGGTAGGGGTGGCCTTCCTCGGTGAAGCGCTCGATGGCGGGCAGGATGCCGGCGGTGGAGAGGGTGATCCTGTCGCCGCCGATGCGGACGCCGCTCGGGTGGCGCAAGATGTCGGCGGCCCGCATCACGTTGTCGTAGTTCTGGAGCGGCTCGCCCTGGCCCTGGAACACGACGCCGGTGACCGGGCGTTCCCCAGCCTCGCGGCGTACGGCCAGCACCTGGTCCACCATCTCCCAGGGCTCCAGGTTGCGAGTGAGACCCATGCGCCCGGTCTCGCAGAAGGCACAGGCCAGGCCACAGCCCACCTGGGTGGAGATGCAGACGCTGAAGCGGGGTCGCTCCAACGGGATCCGCACCGTCTCCAGGATCGAGCCGTCCGAGGACCGAAACAGGTACTTGACGAAGGGGTCGACACCGCTCTGCCGTCGGTCGACCACCGTCAGCCGATCCAGGCGGCCCCGCTCCAGCAGCGCCTGGGCCTTGGTCTTCGCTAGACCGCGCACGCCGACGAGATCGTCACCGTCGTCGAAGACGAGACGTTGCACGACGCGTCCCGCGATCTGGCGGCTCAGCTCGACCTCCGGCCAGAGTGCGGCCAGGGTCTCCGGCGTCTGGCTGCGAAGGTGGGGTTGCACACGGCTAGTGTACAAGGTGACAACAGGCCGGAGGGGGCTTCGTGCTTGAACGGGCCGGGAGCGATGACCCGGTCGACGGCCGCGACTTCACTGTCGCTGTGTCCTGCTGCCTCGCGGTGGAGCAACTGCGGGGTGCCAAGCGCGCCAAGCGCCGCACGGTTGACGAGGGTTGTGCATACCGGCTACCCTGCGACTCACCAAACGGTCGTTCGGTTGCCCCTTCAGAAGAGAGGAAACCGATGGGAGTGATGCCCCGGAGTCCCGGATCCACTGCGCTTACCGCCCTCAGCGTGGCCCTTCTCCTGCTGTCAGCGCGGCGTGCCGCGGGAGAATCGCTGCAGTTCGAAAGCTACCGCCGTGGGGAGTTCCGACTCGTCTCTTTCAAGCCGACGAGGGACGAGCTTCGGCGTCTCGCTGGACGCTGCAGGGTATTCGGACCCTTCGATGCCGCCCGCTACGGGTTCCGGAGGATCTCGGTGTGCTGGGATGAGATTGGCCCGTTCATCACAGACGATCCGCTGCCCACCGGGCGGATCGACCTGAGGGTCCGCGTGGACGCCGCCACGCCTCTCTGGTTGCGCCTCGAGCCTCGAGCTGGCATGGAGGATGTCGCCCTGGAAGGTGCTCCGTCCGGGTCTCGGGGGGGTGGTTCGGAAGTGAGGCTGGCCACATCCGACCCGACTTTGCCGATCTTTGCCGCAACGCTGCGCCACTCGGACTACAGGTCCACGCGATCCAGCACCATGCTGCTTCTGGACTTCCGTCCCGGTATGCGCAGGGTTCCCATCATCGCCACGACGGTGTCGCTGGGCGCCCAGGGCTATTGCGGCGCGGCGAATCTACGGTTCAGCCACTTCCAGGAGTCCACGTGTGAATGGGACGCGGCTCGGCAGGACTTCGCCTGCGAGGAGAAGGG
>DATECU010000316.1:0-4788 GCA_035286745.1 Vicinamibacteria bacterium
GCGCCCCCCGCCTAATAGCGGCGCCCGAATTCACTTCGGGCGCCGCGTAATGACGAGGAGGAACTCCATGAACCGTTCGATGGCTCAGCGGACACTGACCCTTCGCCCTCTGGCTGCCATCCTGGCACTGGCACTCACCCCCTGGCTCGCGGGCGGGCAGCCGGCGCCCGCGGCATCGGCTGCGCCCGACGCTCAGGACCCCTGGGCCCGGTTGCCGGAGATCCTGGCCCGCATTCAACCGCCGGCATTCCCGGCCAGGGACTTCCTCCTGACCGCGTTTGGCGGTCGCGGAGACGGCAAGCACGACAACACCCGCGCCTTCGCCGCCGCCATCGCGGCCTGCCACCGCGCCGGCGGCGGACGGGTGGTGGTGCCCGCCGGCGATTTCCCGACCGGCCCCATCCACCTGCGGAGCAGAGTCAACCTGCACCTCACGGACGGTGCTACCATCCGCTTCAGCCGCGACCCCGCGAAGTACCTGCCGCTGGTGCTCACCCGCTTTGAGGGCGTCGAGCTCATGAACTACTCGCCACTCATCTACGCTTTCGAGCAGCAGGACATCGCCATCACCGGGGCGGGGACGCTGGACGGTCAGGCGGGGCCGGAGCACTGGTGGCACTGGAAGAAGGCCGAGGGGGCGGAGAGCCAGAAGCCGGACCGAACGCGTCTGTTTCGGCAGGCGGAGGACGGGGTGCCGGTGGCGGCGCGCGTCTACGGAGCCGGCCACTACCTGCGCCCCTCGTTCATCGAGCCCTATCGCAGCCGGAGTGTCCTGATCGAGGGCGTGACCATTCGCAATTCGCCCATGTGGGTGATCCACCCCGTGTTGTCGCAGAACGTGACGGTGCGCGGGGTGAAGGTCGTTTCCCCCGGTCCCAACAACGACGGCTGCAACCCCGAGTCGTCGGCCGACGTGCTCATCGAGGACTCGCTGTTCGACACCGGCGACGACTGCATTGCCCTCAAGTCCGGCCGCAACGCCGACGGGCGGCGGCTGGGGGTGCCGGTGGAGCGGGTGGTGGTGCGCCGCTGTCGCATGCGGGCGGGCCACGGCGGGGTGACCATCGGCAGCGAGATCAGCGGGGGCGCACGCGACGTGTTCGCGGAGAACCTGGAGATGAGCAGCCCGGAGCTGGAACGCGGCCTGCGCATCAAGACCAACGCCATGCGCGGCGGCGTGATCGAGAACGTCTTTGCGCGGGACGTGAAGGTCGGCGAGGTGGGGTCGGCTATCGAGGTGGACATGCTGTACGAGGAGGGCGAGGCCGGTTCCTTCCTCCCCGTCGTGCGCAACCTGCGCGTCGAACGCATGACGGTGGAGAAGGCGGTGCACGCGCTCTTCGTGCGCACCCTGGCGCGGTCGCCGCTCGGGGGGCTCTTGGTGCGGGACAGCAGCTTCCGGGGGGTGGCCCAGGGGAATCGCATCGAAGGGACCATGGACCTGGAGCTCCAGAACGTGAGCTTCGAGGCGGCGGGGAGGAGTCATGGCGGTAAAGACTGAGGGCGGGCCGGCAGCATCTCGGCCCAAGGCCAAGGCCGGGTGTCGGTGGGACCTGGTGAGCCTGGGTGAGGTGATGCTGCGCCTGGATCCCGGGGAGGGGCGGATCCACACCACCCGCACCTTCCAGGTCTTCGAGGGCGGTGGGGAGTACAACGTGGCCCGCGGCCTGAAGCGCTGCTTCGGGCTCGACACCGCGATGGTGACCGCTCTGGTCGACAACCCCGTCGGCCGTTTGGTACAAGACCTGCTCTACCAGGGTGGCGTCGATCAGTCCCACCTCTTGTGGGTCAAGGACGACGGGGTCGGCCGCCTGGCTCGCAACGGCCTCAACTTCACCGAGCGCGGGTTCGGGGTGCGGGCTGCGCTGGGCTGCTCCGACCGCGGCCACACCGCGGTCTCCCAGATGAAGCCAGGCCAGGTGGACTGGGATCGGATCTTCGGTCAAGAGGGCGCGCGCTGGTTCCACACCGGGGGCATCTTCGCGGCCCTCTCCGAGACCACGCCCGAGGTCGCCCGGGAAGCCATGACCGCGGCCCGGCGACACGGCACGCTGGTGTCCTACGATCTCAACTACCGGCCGTCGCTCTGGAAGTCGATCGGGGGGCAGGGCCGGGCCCGGGAGGTCAACCGAGAGCTGGCCCCGCTGGTGGACGTGATGCTGGGGAACGAGGAGGATTTCACCGCCGCTCTCGGCTTCGAGGTGGAGGGCCTGGACCAGGACCTGGGGGCCCTGGACGCCACCCAGTTCCGCCGCATGATCGAGAAGGCGGTAGGCGTCTTCCCCAACCTGCTGGTGGTCGGGACCACGCTGCGTCAGGCGCGGACCGCCAGCCGGAACGACTGGGGCGCGGTGTGCTGGAGCGAGGGTGAGTTCTACCAGGCGCGCAACCGAGAGGAGCTGGAGATCTTCGATCGGGTGGGAGGCGGGGATTCCTTCGCCTCCGGTCTCATCTACGGCTTTCTGGCTGGCAAGGGAGCACAATGGGCCGTCGAGTGCGGGGCGGCGCACGGTGCGTTGGCCATGACCACCCCGGGCGACACCACCATGGTCACCCTGGCCGAGGTGGAGCGGGTGATGAAGGGCGGGACCGCCAGGGTGGCGCGTTAGGAGGCGGGGACATGGACAAGCAACAGGTGCTGGCGCTGATCCGCCGGCAGGGGGTGGTGCCCGTCATCCGCGCCGAGTCGGCGGAGGAGGCCACACGCGCCATCGAGGCCATCCGGGCCGGTGGCGTGAGCGTGCTGGAGATCACCATGACGGTGCCGGGGGCGGTCCGGCTGATCGAGGAGGTCGCCGGCCAGGTGGGCGAGGAGGCGGTGGTGGGGGCGGGAACCGTGCTGGACGCGGAGACGGCCCGGGCCTGCATCCTGGCGGGGGCGCGTTTCGTGGTGAGCCCGGCGTTAGACGTGGCGACCATCGCCTGCTGCCGCCGCTACGGGGTGGCGGTGCTGCCCGGGGCCCTGACCCCGACCGAGGTGCTGGCCGCCTGGCAAGCGGGCGCCGACATGGTCAAGGTGTTTCCGGCTGGGGCCTTGGGCGGAGCCAGCTACATCAAGGCCCTCAGGGCCCCGCTGCCCCAGGTCGAGCTGGTTCCCACCGGCGGGGTGTCGCTGCAGACGGCCGCCGACTTCATTCGGGCCGGGGCCGCTGCCCTGGGTGTGGGCGCCGACCTGGTCGACCTCAAGGCGCTCCGGTCCGGCAAGCCCGAGGTCCTCACCGAACGCGCCCGCCAGTTCGTCGAGATCGTGAGACAGGCGAGGGGCTAGGGGAGCTGTCGCCTGTCGACTACCGACTGTCAACTGGGTTCCACGTTAGCCCGCCCGCCCATCCGGCTCTCCGTGCCTCTGTGTCTCTGTGGTGTTCCTCCCATGCGGCCGGCCCTTCAGATGATCCAGCAAGTGCGGCCGCTCCAGACCGTGCGCCAGCATCAGGGGCTCGTCGTCGAGCAGGTCCAGGGTCGGCCCATCGGCCACGATCTCACCCTGATCCAGCAGAATGGTTCGAGGGCATAGCTCAACCACCATCTCCAGGTCGTGGGTGGCGATGAGTTTGGTGGCCGGGATGCCCCGCAGGACCGCCTTGAGCTCGCGGCGCCCGCGCGGGTCGAGGTCGCTGGTCGGCTCGTCCAGCGCGAGGAGGCGGGGCTGGCAGGCGAGCACGCCGGCCAGACAGACGCGCCGCTTCTCGCCGCGGCTCAGGTGATGCGGGGATCGGTCCTCGAAGTTCAGCAGACCAACCTGGGCCAGAGCCTGCCTCGCCGTCTCGTCCCCGAGGCCAAGCTGACGCGGGCCAAAGAGGACGTCCTCCCAGACCGTCGGGCAGAAGAGCTGATCGTCGGGATCCTGGAAGAGAAGGCCCACGTCGCGGCGCACGGAGGGGAGGTCACTCCGCCCAAAGACCACAACCGGCGAGCCTGCCGGGCGTTCTGGCAGCACGCCGTTGAGGTGGAGGAGCAGGGTGGACTTGCCGGCACCGTTGGGTCCGATCAGCCCGACGTTCTCGCCCTCCGCCAGCGAGAAGGTCACGCCGCGCAGGGCCGGGCGACGGTCGGGGTAGGCGAAGTGGAGGTCGCGGACCGCGAGGGCCGGCGTCATCTCCAGCCCCGAGCGCACATGGCCGCGTAGATCCGCTCCGCTCGCTCCGTCGAGCGCAAGAACAAGACCGCCACCACGCTCGCCAACGTCGCCCAGGAGAGGCCCCGGCGGGTGTCGAAGCTGCGGCTGGCCCGAGCCCGTCGCATGCGGAGGGCCTCGTCCGCCAGCACGAAGCGATACCGATCGAGCAGCGCTAGCGTGGTCACCAGCAGAGGGGGCACCCGGGCCCGGCGCAGGACGTCGACGAGAGCGGTGAACGGCGTGGTCACCGCCAGCAGCACCATGGTCGCCACGCACAGCGTGCTCTTCACCAGCAGACCCAGGAAGATCCGCCCTCCGTCGGGCTGCCACCACGCCAGCATGGCGGTACCGATGGCGAAGGGCTCGACCAGCAAGAGGCGGCGGAACAGAGTTCGGACGGGCACCCGGGCCAAGAGGGTGGTGAGCCCGAGCAACGCCGCCACCGCCGCGAAGTACCAGGTGGCGGTCAAGGGCAAGAGCGCCGTGACCACCACCAGGGCCACCGCGGCCGCGAGTCTAACCTCAGCGCTCATCGCGGTTGGGCACCAGCGCCCGCGCCAGCAACCAGGCGAGACCTAACACCAGCAAGGCGCCGCTGGTGCCCGCCAGCACGGTCGCCAGGGGCGCCGAGACGATCCCGGGAATCCGGTAGTCGGCGAGCGGCGGGTCGA
>DATECU010000317.1:0-11875 GCA_035286745.1 Vicinamibacteria bacterium
GGCCCAGGCGGGAGAGCACTCGATGCGGGATGTCGAGTGCCTGCAAGAGTTCGATCGTCACGTCCTTGTCGCGGGCGGTCACCAGGAGCTGGTGGCCCTCCGCCTGCAAGCGGGCCAGCACCGGCCGGAAGAAGTGGACGTGGCCGGGATGGCAGAGATCGACCAGCAGGCGCATGACTAACGTGTCAGAAGGTGGTCGGTGGCCAGGTCGAGGCCGCTCACCAACAGGTCGGGGGCGGCTGCGAGGAGCGCCTGGCGGTTGGGAAAGCCGCCCGGGATGCCCACCGCGAAGGAACCGGCGGCCTTGGCCATGGCGACGTCCTCCGGGCTGTCGCCCACGTAGGCCGCATCCTGCGGCCGCACCCCCAGCCGGTCCAGACTCCTGAGCAGGGGCTCCGGATGCGGCTTGCGCTCGGCGACATCCTCGGCGCAGGTCACCGCCTCGAAGCGCGAGCCCAAGTGCAGCGCCTCCAGATCGCGCTCCACCCGCGGCCGGCTGCCGCTGGTCACCAGGCCCAGCCTGAAGCCGGCGGCGGCCAGGCGGGTGAGGGCCCGCTCGGCCCCGGGCAGGAGGGCCTTGGGCTCGCGGTTGAAGGCCTCGACCCACAGCCGGTCGGCCTCGGGCCAGTGGGCCTCCGCCAGGCCCATCGCCGAGTAGGTCCGATGCCAGACCGGGGAGTAGGTGCGCTCGAAGGCCTCGCGGTCAAAGGCGATGCCGTACCCCGCGAAGAGGCGCACGTAGCACCGGTAGGTAGCTTCGGCGGAATCGGCCAAGGTGCCGTCCCAGTCGAAGAGCACGGCTCGCCGCCTGGTCGTGGCCTGGTGCGGCGGTTCACCGAGGCGGCGCAAGATCACGCCGGGTATGGTAACCGAGGCAAAGACCGGCCGCTCCCGGCGGGCCGCCACATTCTTTTGCAGCGGCGGCGGGAACAGGGGGCCGCGTTCGGCGTAGATTGGAGTGAGCCCGGAGGGAGTGCGGGGTCGCGGCGGGGTGACGGCGTGCTGGGTGTCTTACCTCAAGCCCCCGAGAAGGCGCCAATGGCGCGGCCGTCGTGCCGGTCCCGCATTTCCTCCGGACACATGGTTTGACGGCCCCCAGAGCCCTTCCCCCGCCGCCCTCTGCTAAGATCCCTCGATCCCCATGCCGAACCTCAAGCGCTGGGCGAAGCGCCTCAGCCTCGCGGCGGGCGTCCTGCTCGTCCTCTTCGTCTTCGGGGTCCTGCCCTATCTGCTCGCGAGCCTGGCGACGACCCGTCGCTTCTCGTACCGCGATCAGGAAAACGCCGGCCTGACTCCGGCGTCCTTCGGGCTGACCTACGAAGACGTGGTCTTCACGGCCTCGGATGGGGTGCCGCTCTCCGGATGGTGGGTGCCCGCGTCCGAGCCCCGCGGCACCGTGGTCCTGGTCCACGGCCTCAACCGTACCCGCATCGAGATGGTGAAGAAGGTCCCGTTCCTGCACCGCCTGGGCTGGAACGCGCTGCTCTTCGACCTGCGCCATCACGGGGCCAGCGGCGGCGAGGTCTCCGGTCTCGGCTACCTGGAACGAAGAGACGTCCTGGCCGGCAAGGCCCTGGCTGGCACGCGAGGAAGCGGCCGGGTGGTGTTCTGGGGGATCTCGTTGGGCGGGGCGGCGGCCACCCTGGCGGCGGCGGAGGATCCCCAGGTCGCCGGTCTGGTCTGCGACAGCACCTACCGGAGCCTGGGGGACACCGTGCGCCATCACCTTCGGCTGTTCCGCGGTTTCACGTGGTGGACCCGCGCGGTGCCGGTCTGGCCGCTGGGGGATGAGGTCCTGTTCTGGATCGGGCGCCGCGCCGGCTTCGACACCAAAGCGGCCGACGTCCGGGCGGCGGCCGCCCGCCTGGCCGGGAGGCCGGTTCTCTTTGTCTGCAACTCCGCCGATCGGCGCATGCCACCGGAGATCGCGAGCGAGCTGCGGGCGGCGGCCGGCCCCCGGGCGCGGCTCCTGGTGGTGCCCGGACGCAGCCATGGTGGCGCCTATCGCGAGGGGACGACGGCCTACGAGAGCGCGGTGGCCGGGTTGCTGGCGGAGGTAGTCGAACCGCCGCAGGTGGCAGCCGGGCCTTGAGGAAGGAGAAGCACGTGAGCGAGGACAAGAAGCACCGGGCTCCGTTTCCCGAGGACGACAACGGGGCGCCCAAACCCGCTGAGGAATCGGGTTCCTACTCGATGCTGGATCCTCGCTTCCGCGAGATCTACTTCAGCTTCTACAAGGAGACCTACAAGGCCTCGGTCCTCGACCGCAAGACCAAGGAGCTGATCGCCATCGCCGCCAGCCTTGCCGCCAAGTGCCAGGGCTGCCTGGAGGGGCACGTGCGCAAAGCGCTCAAGTACGGGGCCAGCCGCGACGAGATCTCGGAGGCGATCGCCATCGCCATCGGGGTGAACGCGGCTGCGGTGGTGGATCTCACGGACATCGCTGCCGAGAACCTGGGGGTCAAGCTGTATTGAGCGCTGGAGCTCTCGACCGGTAGCTGTCAGCGATCAGCTATCGGCGGTCAACTATGGGGGGGTGCGAGGTTGGAGAGGCAGGTGAGGCGGGAACGGCGAATGGAACCGGCGACCCTCGGTTCGTCTCTGCCATCGCCTCCCGGCTTCGGCTACACTCTTGTGGGCGCCTCCCGGAACACCGCGTTGAACGCCGAGGCGTGAGGGCTATGGCCGAATCCTCTCTCCAGGACCGTTACGCTCCGCATAACGCGTGCTTTGGCTGCGGCCCCGCCAACGACAAGGGTCTGCGCATCAAGAGCCGGGTGGAAGGCGAGGAGCTGGTGGCCGATTGGACCCCAGAACCCCATCACGCCGGCTTCCCTGGCTCGCTGAACGGCGGCATCGTGGGAGCCCTCTTCGACTGCCACAGCAACTGGACGGCGGCCTACCACCTGATGCGCAAGGCCGGCTCCGAGGAGCTGCCCAGCACCGTCACCGCCGACTTCGCCGTCAAGCTCCTGCGCCCAACGCCGACCGATCGGCAGTTGCGCCTGCGAGCCCACGTGGTCGAGTCCAGCCAACGCCGCGCGGTGGTGGAGGCCAGCCTGGAGGTCGATGGGGAGGTGTGCGCCACCTGCCGCGGCACCTTCGTCGCCGTCAAGCCCGATCATCCGGCGTTCGGCCGCTGGTAGAGGCCTGCTTCAGGGTTCGGTTCTGGTGGCCGCTCAGGCGGTAGGTGGGGCCCCCACGATCCACAGCCCTGTGGGTGGGAAGACACACCGCAAGCCGAGTCGCCCGGCCTGACCTGCCGCGAGGATCTGCCACCAAATCAACGACTTTCGGCCCTTCCGCACGACAGGACGTCCCTGGCCTTCCCCTTGCTCAGGTGACCAGCGCGGGCGCCAAGCGCTCCGCAGGAGGGTCACACGATGCGGTGGAAGTGGGCGCGCGGCCTCACGGCGAGTCTAACGCTCCTTCTTGGGGTAGGGGCGGCGGTGGCGCAGCAGAGCGAGGCACCGTCGCCGGGTCTGCCGGAGATCGGCGAGGGCTCCCTCGTCTTCCGCTCGCCGGTCACAGGGCGCTACGACTCGGTGCCCCTCACCCACACCGACGTCGAGATCGACGTGCGTGGCCTGGTGGCCTCCACCACCGTGGTGCAGCGCTACGCCAACAGCAGCGATCAGCCCATCGAGGCCGTCTACGTCTTCCCCCTGCCCCACGACGCCGCGGTCTACGACCTCGAGGTCAAGGTCGGCGATCGCCTCATCAAGAGCGTGATCGAGGAGCGGGAAGAGGCCAAGAGGGCCTACGAGACCGCCAAGAGCGAGGGCAAGCGGGCGGCCCTGCTGGAGCAGGAGCGCCCCAACATCTTCACGGCCTCCCTCGCCAACCTCATGCCTCACGACGCGATCGACGTCCGCATTCGTTACGTGCAGCCGCTGGCTTGGGAAGATGGCCGGGTGCGTCTGACCTTCCCGATGGTGGTGGGTCCGCGCTTCATCCCCGGCGAGCATGCCGTCGGCCGCCCGGGCGCCGGCTGGTCCCCCGACACCGACGCCGTCCCCGACGCCTCGCGCATTACCCCTTCGGTCCGCAACCCCGAGAGCCGGCCCGGCCACGACATCTCGGTCCTGGTGCGGCTCCAGGCTGGCCTCGAGCTGGGCCAGGTCGACAGCCCCTCGCATAACGTAACGGTCGAGAAGCGTGACGGCGCCACTCTGGTTCGACTGGCGGAGGCGGCCACCCTTCCCAACCGCGATTTCGTCCTCGAGTACCGGCGAGCGGAAGCGGCCAGCCCCCAGACCGCGCTCTTCCTTTCGCCGCACCCCTCGGGCGACGAGACCCACTTCATGCTGGTGGCCTACCCGCCCGCGATCCAGAGGGACGACGAACGACCACCCATGGAGATGCTCTTCCTGATCGACACCTCCGGTTCCATGGAGGGGACCTCGATCGTCCAGGCCCGGTCGGCGCTGCTGCAGGGACTGGATCGGCTGCGTCTCGGCGATCGCTTCGGCGTGGTTGCCTTCAGCGACCGCTTCTCCGGGTTCCGGCCGGAGCCGGTGCCCTCGACACCCGCCAACCTGGAGGCCGGCAAGCGCTTTGTGCGAGACCTCAGGGCCGGCGGCGGCACCATGATGCTGCCGGCTCTGAAGCACCTGATGGCCATGCCCAGGACCGAGGGCTTCCTGCGCGTGATCCTGGTGCTCACCGACGGCGACCTTGGCAACGAAGAGGAGATCTTCACCTCCCTGCGCCAGAGCCTGGGCAATGCCCGTCTCTTCACGGTGGCCATCGGCAGCGCGCCTAATCATTTCTTGGCGACCAAGATGGCCGAGTACGGCCGCGGCCGCTTCTCCCACATCGCCGACGTCTCCGAGATCGAGAAGCAGATGGGCCAGCTCCTGGACACCCTGGAGAGCCCGGTCCTCACCGACCTCGCGCTCAGCGTGGACGGCCCCCAGGTGGCCGATCTCTTTCCCTCGCGCCCCCCGGACCTCTTCCTGGCCAAACCCCTGGTGCTTCTTGGCCGCCTGAAGGGCAAGACAGCGGGGCAACTGGTGGTGGTCGGGCAGTCCGGAAACAGGCCCTACCGCGAGGCCCTGGCCTTCGATCCCGGCTCCGCCTCCTTTCACCCGGGCATAACGACCCTCTGGGCCCGCCAACGCATCGAGGAGGAGATGGACCTCTGGCGCCAGTCGCAGAGCGAAGAAGAGCGGGGCCGGCGGCGAGCGGCCATCGTCGAGGACGCCATCCACTACAACTTGGTGACCGCATTCACCTCCCTGGTGGCGGTGGAGGAGAGGGTGGTGAACCAGGGGGGCCTTCCGCAAACGGTGGCGGTGCCCACCGAGATGCCAGCCGGCTGGTCCATGGCCGCCGTGTTTGGCGCCAACCCGGTGACGGGGACCGCGGATGCGTTCCTCGAGGCGTTAGGGGGGCTGCTGCTGCTCTGCGGCCTGTTCTTGATGGCGGTGGTGGCCCGCTGGGCCGGGGGCCGCCAATGAAGGCGCTGCGGCTCGCCGGCGCCCTGGCTCTCCTCGCCGGGTCCTGTCTCAGCGGGCGGGCGCTCTATCTCAAGGGCAAGGCGTGGTTGGCCAGCGTCCTGGTCCGCATGGCCTGGGAGGAGACGCTGCGCACCGGGCGCGACGCCCCCCCGTGGCCGTGGGCCGACACCCATCCGGTGGGGCGCCTCGTGATCCCGCGCCTGGACTACGACGAGGTCATCCTGGAGGGCGCCTCGCCCCGCAACCTGGCCTTCGGGCCGGCCCGCCTGATGAGCAACGCCGAGCCGGGCGAGCCGGGGAATCTCGTGCTGGCCGGCCATCGCACAAGTTGGTTCCGGCCGATCGAGGACCTGACCGCCGGCGATACCGTCGTCGTCGAGTCGCGCCATCGCGCCACCGGCCGCCGCGTCCGGCGAAGCTACCAGGTCGAGCTGACCAGGGTGATCGAGCCGCAGAACGTGAGCTTCCTGAGGCCTACCGGGCGGGATGTGTTGACGCTGCTGACCTGCTACCCGTTCGGCCTCTCGCCGGCGTCGCCTCAGAGGTACGTGGTTCGCGCCGCCGCGACGGGAACCGAGTACCCGTGATTGCCCCACCGGTTCGGATCGGTGAAGCACTGCATGAATCCGAACCCAAACTCAAGAGCTGACGCTGCGGCGGCGCCGCATGCACGGAGTAGGGCGCGGCTCCGCGAGATTGGCATAGGCAGGTCGATCCAGGAGTACCGCTAGTGCGCGTTGCCGCGAGGGACGCCGATCTTCTTCAATAGCGACTCGAAACGCGGGTCGGAGCGGATCGGGTCGAACCGTGGGTCGGCCACGACGTGGAGCAGAAACGGGTCCCGGCGTGTGTACGACTGATCGAGCCACTGGAAGGCCAGGTAGCCGTGGCGGACCAGGCTGTCAGTCGGGCATAGCGCGACGGCGCGCTCGAGGGTCTCCCCGGCCACCTTGAAGTCCCGGTCGAAGTAGAGCGCGATCAGGCCAAGAGCGCTGTGCGCCATCCCCACGCCCTCGTCCACTGCGAGCGCACGCTGTGCGGCGACCCGAGCCTGCGGTATGACTTCCGCAGCCGTCGCATGCCCGAAGGAGGCTTGGAGGACATGGAGGTACGCGATCCCGGCCCACGGCTCTCCGAATCTCGGGTCGAGATCGATCGCCCTGCGGTACATCGCCAGGGCTTCCTCGATCCGCTCGGCCCGCTCTCGAGTCATGCTGTGGAGGGCGTGCCGGGCGCGCAAATAGCTCTCGTATGCCTCTGGCTGGACTGGACGTGGAGAGCTTGCGCGGCCCCCGGGCGGTCGGGGCGTCTAAGCGTGACCGCGGTCCGGATCTCGCCCGCGACGGCGCCCGACACGTCGCTGAGGAGCCCTACCACGTCTCGCATGTCCCGGTCGTCCATGCATCGAGCTCCGACCTCAAGGCGTAGACCGCGGCCTTGGCTCCACCCGGAAGCCGGTGCACGGGGAGGGCGCGCGTACGTTCCCACCGCATGACGGTGCGGACGTCACGCTGCAGGTAGGTGGCGATCTGCTTCCAGGAGTCCAGGGCCTCGCCTGAGGAGCCGCTTGGCCCAGCTACCGCGTCAGGTTCGTCCGAGTCGGATGTCACGGGTTTCCGCCGTTCCGACCATACCGCAACTGGCATTACGCGACAAGATGCGACACGCAGCGTCCGCCGTCTTCGGCCTTTTCCCAACCTGGCGCCGGCCACCGACTCTGTGATGGAGACGCCGGGATGTGCCCGGGTCTACAGTCCAAGAAGGAGGCTGTCATGAAGGTTCTCGCTCGGACCGCCGCGCTTGCCATCGCCGCGCTCCTGGCTGGCGCCACGCTCGCCGTTTCTCAGGACGAGCTGCCGGCGCTCCCGGACGCTGCTCCCGACCTCGCTGCCCCGTCGCAGGCGTATACGGTCAGTGGTGTCGTCTTCCCCGATGTGGCGCTGCGGGACGGCGTGACCGTCGACCTGCGCCTCACCGTCTACCTGAACAACGACCGCCGCGGACGCGACGGCGGGACGGTCTTCGCCGTGCACGGGATGTCGCACACCGCTGCGACCTGGGAGCCGATGGCGGAGGCGCTGTTCCAGCGGAGTGGGCATCGTCCGAACCCCTCGCGCCTTGTCGCCCTCGACCTGCCGGGCCACGGTCTTGGCAGTCAGCCGTCAGGCGCGCTGTTCGGCGAGCTTACGTTGGATGACTACGTCTCCGCCGTCATCGCGGCCCTCGACCGCTTGCGCGACCTCGGCGTACGCCCGCGCACCATCCTCGGTCACAGCCTCCGCGGCATCATGACCCAGTTCGCGCAGGGCCGCCTGGCCACCAGCGGGACCAGCCTGCGACGGGCCTACGGCGTGAAGAACGCCGTGTTGTTTGGTACCGCCGTTCCCGAGCCGATCCCCACGCCGGGAATCAACCTGGGCGTGATACTCGCCCCCTTCATGACGTTCACTCCGGAGCTAGGCCCTCACGTGGCACTTCCTCCGCCGCTATGGCAGAGGTTCCTCTTCAGCGACCTCTCCGGCCAGCTCGGCGCCGAGACGCCGAGCGTCGCCGACATCGTCGCCCGTGGCTACGTCGCGCCGATCTCCGTCGCCATGATCCAGCAGCTCGGGCCGCCGCGTCCGAGCATCGAGGCAGGGCTGTTCGACCAGGGGTCGGGGACCGTGCTCACGCTGGTGGGCTTCGAACAGGACACCATCATCCGTCCCGAGCTCCTCCCAGTGCTCTACGAGCACCTCACCGGCGAGGTGGCCGGACATCATGTCGTCGTAGTCGGCGGGCCAGCGTCCGTACACGACATGCACATCTCGGATCCGGCAGCGCTGCTAGCCGGAATGGGCTGGCTCGCTCGCGTCTTCTAGCTTCGCCAGGCGGGAGATGTCGGCTTGAGATGGATGGGAATGCCCCCCCCACCGGGCGTTCGACGTACACCTCTCTCTCTGGGCCAGCGTAGGCTCGGCGACGGAGGCGGTATTCAGGGGTTGTGCGCTGCTGGCCCGCGTGCCGGTTTCCGCCGGATCGCGGCGGGCCAGCAGGCGCCAACCGGCCCGCAGGGTGTCGGCGGACCTGGCTCCAGGCGCCGCGCCACCCCAGGACGCGCAAGCCGCGCCCGTGGCGTTCCTCTGGCTCGTGCCGTGTCTCCCGCTGGCGCTCCTGCCCCTGTTCGTCGGAAGCCTCTTCACGGGAAGCTGGATGGCCCTGCGCGTGCTCCGATCGCCGATGGCGATCGACGCCAGCGTCCCCTTCGAGGGCGAACAACGGAGGTGTCCCCACTTGACGAGCGGGGCCTGAAAACCGTTCGGCTGCGGTAGCACTAATATGCTACCATCCCGGACATGACCAAAGAGGTGACCCTTCGCCAGGCGGGCGGGTCCGTCAGTGCCACGCTGCCGAAGGACATGGCCGATAGGCTTCGACTCGAGGCCGGCGATCGCGTGCTGGCTGTGGAGACCGATCGCGGCATCCTGCTCACGCCTTACGATCCCGAGGCCGAGCGCGCCTTGAAGGTGGCGGCTCGAGCCGCGAAGAAGTACCGGAACGCGCTGCGAGAGTTGGCGAAGTAGCCCGTGGCGAAGCGGCGAACCGAGCCGCGGTGGCTCAGTCGAGTCGTAGTCGACGCAATTCACAGCGACCAACTGCGCGAGCACGGCGGCCTGCCGGGCGTGCGCGACGAGAACGTCCTCGAGTCGGCGCTGGCAAGACCACAACAGAAGTGGCACCACGCCGATGTGACCGACGTATCCGCGCTGGCCGCAGCCTACGCGTTTGGGTTGGTCAAGAACCACCCATACCGCGACGGGAACAAGCGCATCGGTTTCCTGGCAATGGCCACACTCTTGGGCATCAACGGCCATGAGCTTAGTGCCACGGACACCGAAGTGGTGGTTGAGATCCTGGCCTTGGCTGACGGCGGCGTTTCGGAGGACGGCCTCGCCGATTGGATCCGCCAGCACGTGGCAAAGAGGCGTTGAGTCTACGGCAGCCTAGCGTACAGCATCAGCGGCGGCGCGTAGCGCCCCCCGCTGCATGCTGTTGGGCGGCGTGCCTACCAAGTCCGAAGCTACTTCGGCGGCGCACTGGAACAGCGATAGTACTTGGAGAAGCCATCGCCACCCAGGACTTCAAGCGTGTTGCCGTCAATCACGCGGTAGGCTTGATCGCCGAAGATCGGCGAGTTGGGCCTGTAGGTGCCCGGCTCGAAGCACCCTCCGGGGCCGCAGAAGGAGATAGGGTACAGATCTCCGGCAGCGGGCTCGATCTTGAGGCCGAAGTCGTCGTCGCAATGGTCCCCATCCTGCCATGGCCGTTCGTCATGTCCATGCCGTTGTTCGCCCGCCCGCATTCTACAAGCGCTGAGCGCCATCCAGCTTCGCGAAGTCGCGGTCGAAGGTGCCAAGCGGCAGATGCCCCGCCTTTCGTGCGGTCTCCAGCACCAGGCAATCCGAGAAGCTGACCGCTCGCCCCTTCCGGAACTGCACGAGGGCCGCCAACACGACGTCCGCATCCTGAACCGTGAGATCCCGATGGTTGAGCAACATCTCGACGGCGAGAGCGAGGGCGGATCGGTCGAGCGCATACACCGACGTCAGCACCCAGATCGCCTCCACCAGGACGACATGGGGCACCCATGCGCTGCGCGCAACGAACACCTCGGCTGCTGCCACTTGTCGCGCGTCATCGCGAGTGACAAGCCGAACGAGAACACTTGTATCAACGGCTCGCATGGCGTCGCTTCACGTAGGTCGTCAGGCCCGCCTTCAGCTCGGCGAGCGATCGATGGTTCGGTGGCCTCGAGAAGATGGCCGCGTGCAGGTCGGCAGAGGTGAATCGGCCGACGCGCCGAACGACGATCTTCTCGCCCTCCTCGTGCCATTCAAGCGTCGAACCCGGACCGATACCCAGCTTCCGGCGAACGGCCGCTGGAACCGAGATCTGGCCCTGGACGGTGAGTCGAGAGTGCGCGATTGCCATAGGTACCATTACCGCGGTACTGTGGCGTCTGTCAAGCACCCGACCATCGAGCCCGCCCTGTCGGGCGAACGCCCAGTTCAGCGGCGAAGCTCCATCGCTTGCGCCGGCTTCGTCCGCTGCAGGAAGAACCTGATGGCGAAACAGGTCGGACCGGCAAGGGAGAAGCCGAGAACAAGGGTGGCCTTGGGGGCCGCTGTCAACGATTGGCTCCCCTCCCTTGCGCGCATTCCATCATGGGCCGGAGGCCACGCGACTCCACCCAAGAGGCCGAAGACACGTTTGCAGCCCCGACCCTCTCGCTGTCGCGCGCCTCACCTCCGCGCGGTGCCGACTCGCCCTCAGGGTTTCAAGGAACGGAGGTTCGATGAGCTGACATCACTTCCCTCTTGACGGAGGAGTCCAGATGCTTGTTGTTCGGCAGCCCCCGCCTACTTGGCGCCCGACCTCGAGGCGAGCCATTTCTGGAGGGAACTCTGGCTTTCGCCGGAAGGACGACCCGCGAGGATGGCATCGACGGAGATATCCTCGTCCAAGTCCGGCCAATGAATCCCGTGCCCTCCGCCTAGGAGCTGCCAGTTCAGGCGCTCCTGCTGGGAGCCATCGGCAAGGCGCGGGTACCACGAGAGGGGCACGGTCAGGGTTCGACCGTCAAGCAAGACGACGGTTAGGGCGTCGTCGGCCACACGCACGTCCTGGGCCAGCGCGGTCGTCGTTTCAGCCGGCAAAGAAGGCACTCCAAGCCTCCAGCAATTCTTGCACATTCTCGGCAACGATGGCTTCGGTCTTCCGCAACTCGGTGGCGGAGAAGCCACGACTCCAGGCCAGCCGGACCGGATCCAGCCAGAACTTCGCTACGCTGGCATCCCGCGCCACATGGACGTGCGGCGGCTCACCGCGGTCGCTGGAGTAGAAGTAGAAGCGGTACGGCCCGCTTCGAAGGACCGAAGGCATGGCGCATCATCGTATCTCGGGGTCGGGCTGCCTGTCCCCGCTTCCCTCTGGGTCTGTCGAACACTGGGTTGAGCGGCGCGGCTCCGTCATGCAGTGCCTCGTCCGCTCCAGCCCATTGGCCGGCCAGCGCATTCGCGCGGATACGCCTCGCAATCCGTCTTCCCCTTCTTGTTGGGAACCAGACCTGCGGACTTGAGGACAAGACGGTTGTTCTCGATACCGTACTCGGCGCGCAAGACAGTGGCTCCCGATCTCGCCTGGTCGTCGTCATGACCTTGATCCGCGAGCCGCCGCTCAGGCTGGCGCCGCCGGGGGAGTCTCGGTCCGAGGCGTGTCTGCGCATCTTCGGGACCGACCCGACGCGGTGTCCGACCTGCAAGCTGGGCAAGCTGGTGGTGTGGGCGGAGTGGCGGGCGACGCGCCTCCCGCTCGACCTCGTGCTCGCCAGCCTGTCCCCGAGGGCACCGTGATGGGTCGGCGGGAACTCGGTG
>DATECU010000318.1:0-14463 GCA_035286745.1 Vicinamibacteria bacterium
CCTGCGGCGCCTGCAGGGCGACTTCGCGGCCGCGGAGGCGCACCTCAACCAGGCTCTCTCTGCCGGTGCAGGGCGAGGAGAGAACGTTCTGGCGGGCGTCCTGCTGATCAACCTCGGGGACGTGGCCTTCGATCAGGGGAATCTCCCCGAGGCCAAGCTGCGCTTCCAACGAGCCGACGCGATCATCAAGGCGATAGACCCCGAGCGTCCGGTGCTCACCTACCTTCAGCGTAGGCTGGGTCAGGTGCTTTTCGCGCAAGGTGAGCTGAGCGAGGCGGAGTCCCGGTACAAGGCAGCGCTCGCCAAGGACGAGACGCGGTATCCCCGGAGCATCGTCAGATCCGAGGTGCATCACGCCCTGGGTGAGCTGGCTCTTCGGCGCGGGGACCTCGATCAGGCGGAGCAGTACCACCGCGCCGCCCTGTCGTTGCGCGAGGAGCTGGCGCCGGGCAGCCTGTGGGAGGCCGAGTCGTGTCACGCGCTGGGCACCGTGGCCCGACGGCGCGGGCGCATGCCGGAGGCGCTCGCCCTCTTCCGTCGGGCCGTCAGCGCCCTTGAGATCCAGGTCAAGAACCTCGGCACCTCCCCGGAGGTACGGGCCCGCTTCCGCGCGGGTCGCCAGGCCATCTACCGCGACCTCGAGGAGCTGCTCCTCGAGCTGGACCGTCCCGAAGAGGCGTTCCAGGTCGTGGAGTCGTCGCGAGCTCGATCCCTGCTGGCCCTCCTCGGCGCCCGCGACCTGGAGTTCGCCGCCGTTCCCGAGCCGCTCGCGCGTGAGCGGCGGTTGGCAGACGCCGAATACGATCGGGCACTGGCGAAGCTGGGGGCCAACAGCGGCGCCGACGAACCCCAAAGAGCCCAGCTCCGGCAGGCGCTCGACGCCGCGCGCCACCGGCAGGACGAGGCGAGGGCCCAGATCCGCGCCGCGGTGCCCCGGCAGGCCGCGATGAGCGATCCCCGGTCCCTCGACTTGGCTGGCGTGCGGCGCGTTCTCGCCCCCGGTACCCTGCTCCTCACTTACAGCTTGGGGTGGGAGGGCAGCCGTGTCTACGCCTTGGGGCCGGGACCCGAGGACTTCGCCGTTGCCCGGCTCGACCTCGGCGAGGTAGCGGTGCGGGAAGAGGTCCGCCGGTTCCGCGAAGCGATCCAGACAGCGCGCGGGCGACTGGGTCGCCGCGCTCTCCTCGAGCAGTCGGAGCGCCTGGGGCAGCGGCTGCTCTCGCCGATCGCAGGACAGATCGAACGCGCAGAACGCGTTCTGGTGGTGCCTGACGGCGCCCTGCACCTGCTTCCCTTTGGGGCCCTCGGCCTGCCTGCGCTCAAGGAGCAGCAGCGCTTCCTGATCGAGGCCAAGCCGCTGCACATCGCCTCTTCGGTAACCCTCTACGCCGAGCTTTCCCGCCCGGAACCGGAGAAGAGCGCCGGGGGGGAAGTGGTCGGCTTCGGCGACCCTCAGTACGCGCGCGGCCCGGCCGGCGATGGCCCGCAAGCGCTGCGAAGCGCGCTTCGCAGCGGTCTGCGCCTCGATCCGCTCCCCTGGACACGAAACGAGCTCAAAGCCCTGGGGCTGCTGGCCCCCGGGAGTCCCCAGCTCTGGCTAGGCGCCGAAGCGACCGAGGAGCGCGCGAAAGCCCTGGGAGGGCGGCATCGGATCGTCCACTTCGCCTGCCACGGCCTGCTCGACGAGGCATTCCCGCTGGAGTCGGGGCTGGCTCTCTCCATTCCCCCCGAGTCGAAGAAAGGGGGCGACAACGGCCTGCTCCAGGCCTGGGAGATCTTGGAGAACCTGCGCCTCGATGCGGACTTGGTGACGCTGTCGGCCTGTCAGACCGCCCTGGGCAAGGAAGTGGCGGGAGAGGGCCTCCTGGGCCTCACCTGGGCCTTTCAGTACGCTGGGGCCCGCAGCGTGCTCGCCTCCCTGTGGGAGGTGAGCGATGCCAGCACGGCTGAACTGATGCGCCACTTCTACGGCCAGTTGGGACGTGGGGTCCCCAAGGCCGAGGCTCTGCGCCGGGCCCAGCTCGAGCTCCTGAAGCGCCCCGCCACCGCCGCCCCTTTCTACTGGGCCGCCTTCGGGCTGGTCGGCGACTGGCGCTAGGCGCCCCCCCTGGCGCTACTTGCCGGGCAGCGCCGCCTCCAGGAACCCGGCCACGTCCTGTTTGAGCCGCGCCAGCTCGCGTTCGTGGATGTACATCATGTGTCCGGCCTCGTAGAGACCCGTCGTGATATTGCCCTTGAGGCTGGCGTCGAGACCCAGGTGGGCCAGCGTGTACTGGGTGGCGAAGTACGGAGTCGCCAGGTCGTAGTAGCCCGAGGCGACATAGAGCTTCATGTAGGGGTTCTTGGCGAAGGCGCTCCGCAGGGCATCACTGGTGTCGGCAAAGCCGTTCCCCGAACCCCAGTCCCAGGGGCCGATACCCCCGCCGAGGATGTGGTAAGTGAGGTCGCTCTTGTAGCCCAGACTCCCCCGCACGTAGTCGTTGAACATGGCGGTGTAGGGCGGGCGGATGGCGGCCATGGAGGGATCGAACTCGGGCCGCTCGGTGATGGCCAGCAGGTCCATGCCCTGAAAACGGCTGTCCAGTCGGCCCACCGTGCGCTTGTGGTCCCGGAGCAGCTCCTTGCAGAAGCGCTGGATCTCCACCCGCAGCTCGGCGAGGTCCACATAACGAGTGTCGAGGCCGGTGTAGCGAGCCAGCGCCTGGACCACCGTCTGCCTCTCCTCGGCCGAGAGCCCATCCCCTTGGGCCAGCGCCTGAGAGTAGGGTCCGGACGCCCAGCGTTCCGCCTGGTCCAGGACGGCTCGGAGCGGCTGCGCCTGAAGGTCGGCGGGCAGCTTCTTGTGATGCCAGGCGGTGGCCGTGTAGGTCGGTAGGTACAAGACGAAGGGCAGGTCGTTGCCCTTGGTGAAGCGCGCGGTCTGGAAGTTCAGGATCGAGGAGACAAGGACGATGCCGTTGAGCGCAATCCCCTTCTCCACCAGGTGGCCCGCCAGACCCGCGGCCCGGGTGGTCCCGTAGCTCTCGCCCACCAGGAAGAGCGGCGAAGCCCAACGCTGGTACCGGGTCAGGTAGAGACGGATGAACTCGCCGACCGACTGAATGTCCCCCTCCAGGCCCCAGAACTTCTTGCCCAGCTCCGGCTTGGCCGGGCGGCTGAAGCCGGTCCCCACCGGGTCGATGAAGACCAGGTCGGTCCGCTCCAGCCAGGTGTGGGGGTTGTCCACCAGCTGGTAGGGGGGTGGCGGCAGGCCGCCTTCCTCCAGCATCCTCACCCGCTTCGGGCCCAACGCTCCCAGGTGGAGCCATACCGACGAGGAACCCGGGCCGCCGTTGAAGGAGAACATGAGCGGGCGCTCGGCCGGGGGGCCGGGCCGCTCGGCCACGTAGGCCATGAAGAAGACCTGAGCCTCCGTCTCCCCCACCTCGTTCTTCAAGGGCAGGAGTCCGGTGGTGACGGTGTACTTCAGGACCTTGCTACCCAGGCGCACCTCGTGGCGGGTGACGACAGGCGCCTCCTCCGGGGGTTCTTTCTTGTCTCCGCTGGCCGGCGCTGCTTCGCCGGTTCGCTGGACCGCCCGCTCCGGCGCGACGGTCGCCGGCAGGCTGGGCTGTTGCGGGTTGGGGCTCAACAGGAGGACGACCAGGGGGATCGGGCTCAGCATGGCGCACACCTCCGCCGGGGTCTGGGCGAGACCTCCAGCCATTGACCGCGCAGTTTAGCCAGCGGTGGGGTCCGCGACAACGGGTCCGACCCGCCACCCCGCCACCTCCGGCGCCGGCGGCGAACCGCAGTCGCCGAGCCTGGATTCGCGTATCGTAGGCAGTATCGTGACGGCTCGAAACACCACCTTCCACGGCTTCTCCGAGCCGCGGCTCCCCCTGAACCGCGTGTTCGTCGAGCTCACCAACCGCTGCAACTTCGCCTGCCACTTCTGCCCCAACCCGGTCATGGAGCGAGCCAAGGGGGAGATGGAGCTGGCTCTCCTCGATGCCATCATCGAGGAGATCGCGGCCGTGGGTCTGGCCCGCCTGGTGCTCTTCCACCAGCAAGGGGAGCCGACCCTGCACCGCCACCTGAACCACGCGGTGGCCAAGGCCTCCGCTCTGGGCCTGGCCACCAGCGTCACCACCAACGGCTCTACCCTCACCGACCCCTTGATCGACGGCCTGCTCCAGGCAGGACTCTCGCAGCTCATCATCTCGCTGCAGACGCCCGATCCGGCATCCTTCAGCATCCGGGGCGCCAGGAACCTCGCCTACCCAGCGTTCGAGGAACGCGTTGTGCGCGGGGTCCGGCGTGTGCTCGCCGCCGACAGCCGAACCGAGATCACCGTCTCCTTCCTCACCAAGCCCCTGTTCGGCGCCAGCGCACCCACGGTCGGCCGGGGCTGGCCCCTGGTGAGCAGCAAGGCAGCCCTGCACCAGCTCCTGGAGACCTGGGCGGCGCGCTTCCTGGACGGCGCCGGCAACGGCGCGACCCCCGACGCTCTCCGGCGTGCGGTGGCCCGCACCGGCATGCTCAGCCGCAACGAGCTGCGGCTGGGGCCGCGCCTGGTCTTCGAGGCGCGCCCAGTCGGGGAGTGGGCAACCCCCACCTATCCCCCGGGCCGCCGCTGGTACCCCGCGCCCTTCGGAAGCTGCCATGGCCTCACCGACCACCTGGCGATCCTGTGGAACGGACAGTACGCCTACTGCTGCGTGGATCACGATGGTCACACGTCGCAGGCCCGCTTCCAGGACACCTCACTGCTGGACTTCCTCGGCTCGGAGCCGGTGCAGGCGGCGCTTCGGGGCTTTCGCCGGCTGCGCCCGGTCCATCCCTACTGCCGCCAGTGCCTGGGGGGCCCCGGGCGGCTCTTCGCACTGGTCAAGGGCCTCGGCGCAGCCCTCTACTTCGGCGTCCTCAGACGCACCCTGCGCCGAACGGAGATCGAGTAGCGTTGTGAGGATCCCGCCCTCTGGGGCGATAATGGCCGGCATGGATCCCGAGCTCATCCGCCTTCTTCCCAAGAACGACCTTCACGTCCACCTCGATGGCTCCCTCCGCCTCCCCACCGTGATCGATCTGGCCCGAAGCCGCCGGGTGGCCCTGCCGTCTGAGACTCAAGAGGGACTGCGCGAGCTGGTCTTCCGCCCCCACTACAAGAACCTCGCCGAGTACCTCGAGGGCTTCACCTACACGGTGGCCGTGCTCCAGGACGCCGAGGCTCTGGAACGGGCCGCTTGCGAGCTGGCCGAGGACTCCCAGGCGGAGGGTGTGCGTTACCTCGAAGTGCGATTCGCCCCCCAGCTCCACGTCCGCCCGGGCTTCGAGGTCGCCGACGTGGTGAGGGCTGTCGATCGCGGGCTGCGCCGCGCCACCGCCTCCTTCAACGCCCGCCCCCAGGTGGCCTCGGGCGAGGAGCCGCGTTTCGTGGCCGGCATCATCCTCTGCTCCTTGCGCTTCTTCAACCCGCAGTTCTCGGTCGGCTACGAGCGCTTCTTCAAGGCCATGGCCGAGGCCCCCGATCACGAGGTCTACACCGCGGCCTCGGTGGAGGTGGCGCGCGCCGCCGCCCGGCTGAAGCACGAGGAGGGGCTGCTGGTGGTGGGAGTCGACCTGGCCGGCCAGGAGAAGGGCTATCCCGCCGAGGACCACCAGGTCGCCTACCAGGTGGCCCACGAGGCCTTTCTCGGAAAGACCGTCCACGCCGGCGAGGACTACGGACCGGAGTCCATCTTCCAGGCCATCGGCGACCTGCACGCCGATCGAGTCGGCCACGGTACCTGGCTCTTCGACGAGAGCAAGATCACGAGCCCCCGCATTCGCGATCGCAAGGCCTACGTGGAACGGCTCGCGGAGTTCATCGCCGACAAGCGCATCACCATCGAGGTTTGCCTCACCTCCAATCAGCAGACGGTGCCGGAGCTGGCCGACGACTTGGGCAAGCACCCCTTCGTCGAGATGCGCCGCCGCCGCCTTTCCACCACCTTCTGCACCGACAACCGGCTGGTCTCGAACACCACCGTCAGCCAGGAGATCGCGCGGGCGGTGGAGGCCTTCGGCCTCACACCCCGGGAAGTGCGGGACATGCTCATCTACGGCTTCAAGCGCAGCTTCTTCCCCGGCACCTACCTGGAGAAGCGGATCTACGTGCGCGAGATCATCGACTTTGCCGACCGGGTGATGGCCGGCGCCGGCCTGCCCGCCAAGGGCGGCGGGGCGCCCACATAACAGGCTGGCCGCAGCACCGAACGAGAAGCCAAGAGGGGCACACCAGTTTCCGGTCGACGACACCCAGGGTGTCGAGCAGCGACGCCGCACGGCACCTGCCGGGCGCGAGCCCGGCGGGCGAGGTCCGCTGAAGCCCGCGGCTTCACCGCGGGTGAAGGCGGCGAGGAGCTGCTCATCGGCCGGCCGTGCTCCCGTGGGGAATCGTGGCGCGGCTGGCCGCCGCCGGCTGCCACACGTCGAGGCCGAATGACGACGGACGGCGGCGCGACGTCCATGGATCCCCGTACGGTCCCCACGGTCGCACGTTTGCCCGGGTGCGGTGGTGCGGTGGTGCGGTGCCTGCGGCTGAGGTGCCGCGGTGCCGCCGCCGCTTGACAGGTGTCGGCCAAGTGTCTATAAACGGGCCCAGCTTTTCATTACAGACAGGGCCGTCAGGAACCCTTCGATCTCTCGAACAGGAGACCTCCATGCGCTTGAGACATGTGCTTTCGGCGATGTTGATGACGGCGGCGAGCCTCGTTGCCGCCCAGGGCTTTGCGCAGTCCACTGACGGGCGCGTGGCCGGCGTGGTGCGCGACTCCAGCGGGGCGGCGGTACCTGGTGCCAGCCTCACGGTTACGAACGACCAGACCGGCGCCTCCCAATCGGCCGTATCGGGGCCCGACGGGTCGTACTCCGTGACTGGTCTGGCGGCCGGCGACTACACGGTCGAGGTTCAGCTCCGCAGCTTCGGGACGGCGAAGCATAAGGTGCGTGTGGTCTCGGGGGGCGTTGGCACCGCCGATTTCACGCTGGCGGCCAAGCTGGAAGAGGAGGTGTTCGTCACCGGCAGCCGCACCGCCCCACGCTCGACGACGGAATCGATGGCGCCGATCGACGTGCTCTCGGCCCGGGAGTTCGAGGGCCTGACTGGTGCCGACCTGTCCGACCAGGTCCGGACGCTGGTGCCGTCCTACAACGTGAACACGCAGCCCATCAGCGACGCGGCGACCATCGTGCGCCCGGCCTCGCTCCGCAACCTGGCGCCCGACCACACGCTGGTGCTCATCAACGGCGAGCGACGCCATCGGGCGGCGGTGATCTACTGGCTGGGCAACGGAGTGGCCGACGGAGCCCAAGGTCCCGACATCTCGGCGATTCCATCGATCGCGCTAAGGCAGGTCGAGGTGCTGCGCGACGGGGCCTCCGCCCAATACGGCTCGGACGCCATCGCGGGGGTGATGAACTTCATGCTCAAGGACAGCCGTAAGGGCGGCGCCATCGAGCTGCGCGGCGGCACCTACCGGGACGGCGGGGGCGACGCGTTCTCGATCGCCGGCAACACGGGCCTGCCGCTGGGACCCCACGGCTTCGCCAACATAACGGCGGAGTACGCCGGCAGCGACCCGACCGACCGCAGCGTGCAGCGCGACGACGCGGCCCTGCTGGTCTCGGGAGGCAACACCCAGGTCAAGGACCCAGCCCAGATCTGGGGCTCGCCCAAGATCGAGGACGATTTCAAGCTGTGGGTCAACTCGGGCTATCTCTTCGGCGGCGGCCAGCAACTTTACGCCCTCGGCAACTACGTGACCAAGAAGGTCACGGGGGGGTTCTACTACCGCAACCCCAACACCCGCGGCGGCGTCTTCAGCTCCGACGGCGGCGCGACGTTGTTGATCGGCGACGTGCTGGACGCCCGTGACGGCGTGCGCGACGGCTCGGCGAAGTGCCCCAAGGTCACGGTGACGGACGGACGGCCGGACCCAGTCGCCCTGGCCCGGGTCTTCGCCGACCCGAACTGTTTCTCGTACCAGGAGATGTTCCCCGGCGGCTTCACTCCCCAGTTCGGCGGTGACGTGCGCGACTACTCGCTCGTAGCCGGGGTCAGGGGCCTGAACAAGGGCGTGTCCTGGAACCTCAGCGGAGGCTACGGCTCGAACGAGGTGGACTTCTTCATCTTCAACACCGTCAACGCCTCGCTGGGTCCCGATTCGCCGACCTCGTTCAACCCTGGCCTGTACAAGCAGGACGAAGTCAACGTCAACTTGCGGCTCGGCTATCCCCTCAACAAGACGGTCCACCTGGCGGGCGGCGTGGAGTGGCGCGACGAGAAGTTCACCATCGGCGTCGGGCAGCGCGAGTCATGGGTCAACGGTCCCTTTGCCGAGCAGGGCTTCAGCGCGGCGTCCAATGGTTTCCCCGGCTTCAGCCCGCTCTCCGAGGGCAGTTGGAGCCGCAGCAACTTCGCGGGCTACCTCGACCTCGAGGCGGGTCGAGGCTCCGACTGGACCCTCGGAACCGCCGCTCGCTTCGAGCATTTCGCCGACTTCGGCTCGACGCTGAACGGGAAGCTCGCCGGACGCTACGCGATAAACGCCAACGTGGCCCTGCGGGCCAGCGTGAGCACCGGCTTCCGGGCACCGACGCCGGGCCAGTCGAATGCCTACAACGTGTCGACGCAGTTCGACCTGGCCCTGGGAGACCTCGTGAACAACGGCACCATCCCGGCGACCTCGCCGGTGGCTGCCCTGCGCGGCGGCAAGCCCTTGGTCGCAGAGAAGTCCGTCAACTACTCGATGGGGGCGGTCGTGCGAGCGGGCAAGGTGCACCTGACGACGGACCTCTTCCGGATCGACATGCGCGACCGCCTAGCGGTGACGCAGAACTTCGCCTTGAACGAGGCGGAAGTGGAGGGGTTGCTGCGGGAGGGCATTACGAGTGCCCGGAGCATCCAGAACTTCCGCTTCTTCACCAACGATTTCGAGACCAGCACCCAGGGAATCGACGTCGTGGCCACGTACACGGCGGGCGCCACGGATGTGCACCTGCTGTTCAACCACACGCAGACCGAAGTCACCGACTTCAACCCCGACACCTTGGCCGAGAGCCGCATCCAGCAGCTCGAAGAGGCTCTGCCCAAGACCCGCGCGTCCCTGTCGCTCACCCGCTCGATCAACAACCTCAGGCTGCTCGGCCGCGTCAGCACCTTCAGCGGCTGGTACGACTTCGACGACTCCTATTCCTACGACGGAGGCCACGTGCTCGTGGACCTGGAGGCGACCTACAAGTGGAAGAAGGGCATTACCATCGTGGCCGGAGGGCAGAACGTCTTCAACCACTACCCGGACGAGAACCCGGGTGCCCGCGCCGGCGTGGGCAACCTCTACAGCCAGTACGCGCCGTTCGGATTCAACGGCGCCTTCTGGTACGGACGGATCAAGTACGAGTTCTGATCTCGGGCGGATCCGAACCGTTTGGCGTAGGAGGCCTTGAAGAGGAACCCGCTGCGCGTCGTGAGGTACTCGCCGCCCTCACCGGCGCGCAGCGTCCTGCCGTTCCATGCGCGTTTCTGATCGCCGAGCCCGTGGCCGGCATGGGCGACCGTCCGGGGAACCGGCTCGAAGCAGGCGAGGGGGTTCGTCTCGCCGCGGCCTCCGTCAGGAGGGGTCCGGCAGGTCCTGCCGCCTGCGCCTGCGCTCCTCGGCCAGCAGTGGATGGCGGCACCCGATCAGCACTCGGCCACTTCGATGCGGGCCGAGGTGATCATGCCACCCTACCAGCACCAGCCGCCTTGGGGAGCGGTGTCGAATCAGCTTCCCGACCGCAGGGCCGCCACCTCCTTGGCGGCCTCGCGGCTGGCTCGGCTCCTGGGTCCCAGGCGGGCGAGCAGCTTGGCGTGGGCGCCGGTCAGAAGGGGTTCCGCCTCGACCCGACGTCCCTGAGCCAGCAGGCAGGCACCTAGCGCTGCCTCGGCTCGCGCCAGCTGAGGGTGGTCGCCCCTCAGGGTCTGCGCCAGACTGGCCCGGGCCTGCCGCAGCAGCGGCTCGGCAGCCTGATGCCGCCTGCGCTCGCTGAGGACACGACCCAGGCCCACCTGCGCCTCTGCCGTTTGGGGGTGAGTCGCCGGCAGCTTCTGTTGGCGAATCGCCAGCGCCTCTCGGAACAGCCGCTCCGCCGTCTCCAGATCCCGTCGATCCTGGGCCAGGCCGGCCAGGGCCACCAGGCTTGTGGCCAGCTCCGGGTGGCCCGGCGCGAGCTTCTGACGGCGCACCGCCAGCGCCTGGCGAAGGAGCGTCCCCCCTTCGCCGAGCTTCCCGTCGGACACCAGCGCTCGCCCCAAGTTGTGCATGGCCCGGGCCACACTCGGATGCTCGCTCCCGAGTTGCTGGTGTCTGATGGAGAGCGACTCGCGATAAAGCGCCTCCGCCTCGACGGCGTCTCCCCGGTCCTCCAGCAGCGTCGCCAGGTTGTTGAGGGTGACCGCGACGTCCATGTGCCGGTTCCCCGAGAGCTTTCGCTGCAGGGCCAGAGCTTCTCGGTAGGTGGCCTCGGCGGCGTTCAGATCGCCCTTGTCCTGGAGCAGGGAGGCCAGGTTGTTGAGACTGGAGGCCACATCCGGGTGCTCATCGCCCAGCAGCTTCCGACGCAGGCGTAGAGACTCCCGGAGTACCGACTCCGATTCCGCATACTGCCCCTTGGCGTTGAGCAGCGAGCCCAGCATGCTCAGGCTGTTGGCCACCTGCGGATGGTCGTGGCCCAGGGTCGCCTCTCGGGCGCGCAGCACCTCGCGGTACAGCTTCTCGGCTCCTGCCGAGTCGCCCCGGCCCCGGAGCAGCTGGCCCAGGTTGGCGAGAGTCACCAAACGCTTGGGGTGGTGCTCCCCCAGGGTCTTGGCGTAGATCTCGAGGGCCCGCAGGTACAGCGCTTCCGACTCCTGAAGCTGGTTCTTCGATTCCAGCAGGAGGCCCAGGTTGTTGCACGACTCCCCCACCGCCGGGTCCAGGGGCCCCAACAGCCGAGTCCGCACCTCGAGCGCCCGGCGGTAGAGGGGCTCCGCTCCCTGGAGGTCCCCCTTTTCCCGCAGGATCTCGGCCAGATCGTTCAGGCTCTTGGCGGTGTCGAGGTGCATCTCCCCCAGGAGCCGGCTCCTGGTGTCGAGAGCGCTCTGCAGGAGATCGGCGGCCTGGGTGCGCAGCCCCAGCTTCCGGTAGACGACACCCATGGTGTCCATCAGCGCCGCCTGGACCAGCGGCTGGTCTTTGAGGTCGCTGCCGATCCGTTCGGCACCACGATCCAGGATCTCGCGGGCCGTCACCGCGTTCCCCCGCGACTCGCTGGGATCGGAGATCCTGAACAGCTCGGTGAGGAAGCTGGAGACCTGACGAGCTTCTCGCTCCGCGACCAGCGCCTTATTGCGCTCACTCGCCAAACGCGACGCCTGGACGGCCATGGAGACGCCGAAACTCGCGAGCAGAAGGCTGAAGACCGCCGCCACCGCCACCGAGGCCCGATGGCGGCGCACGAACTTGCCGGCTCGATAGCGGAGGGTGTCCGGCCGGGCCAGGACCGGGTGACCGTCCAGGTGTCGCCCAAGGTCCTGTGCCAGTTGGTCGGCCGAGGCGTAGCGACGCGCGGGTTCCTTCTCCAGGGCCTTGCGGGTGATGTTGTCGAGGTCCCCGCCGAGCCGCCGGACCAGCTGCTCCGGCCGCACGCCGCGCCGATCGGCTATCTCCTGCGCCCTCTTGCCGCCGAGTCTCCGCACCGTCTCGCTGGGACGGACCGCCTCCTCCCGGCAGACGCGCTGCTCCATCTCCTGGAGGCTGCCGGTTTCCAGCCGGTGGGGCCGCTGCCCGGTCAGCAACTCGTAGAGAAGAACACCCAACGAATAGACGTCGCTCGCGGTGCTCACCGGTTCTCCCCGAATCTGCTCCGGGCTCGCGTACTCGGGGGTCATGAGGCGCACGGCGGTCTGCGTGAAGGCGACGGTCGGACCTTCGCCGTCGGCCCGCAGCAGCTTGGCGATGCCGAAATCGAGGAGCTTGGGGAGGCCGTCCTCGCCGACCAGGATGTTGCTGGGCTTCAGGTCGCGGTGGATGACCAGGTTCTGGTGTGCGTACTGAACCGCCGCGCACACGGTCGCCAGCAGCCGCACGCGCTCGGCGATCGCCAGCCGCCTGCGGTCGCAGGACTCGGTGATAGGCTGGCCCTGCACGAACTCCATCACCAGGTAGGGAACGCCGTCCTTGGTCCGGCCGCCGTCCAGCAGGCGCGCGATATGGGGATGGTCGAGCTGAGCCAGGATCTGGCGCTCGGCGCGGAACCGAGCCAGCAGCTCCGGCGCGGGCACGGGGGCTCGCAGCAGCTTGACCGCCACCTGCTTGCGGTAGGCGTCATCGGCACGGACCGCCTGGTAGACGGTGCCCATGCCACCCTGGGCCAGTTCGCGCTCCAGACGATAGGGTCCCACACGGGCGCCCGGCCTCGGCGCTTCGGCCGCGTCCCCTCCCCGGGCCTCCTCCGACTCGGCGAGCGGCCCGGTCGCGGCGCCCGTCGCCACCCGGGACAGCAGCTCGTCACGCAAGCCCGAGCCGGCCCCAGCCTCCGACAGCAGAGCGTTGCGCTCTTGGCTGTCGAGCCCGGCCAGGGCCGCCAGCAAGTCGTCGAGCGCGCGTCGATCGAGGCCTGCCGTGGCGGCGCGGGCCCCGACCTCCGAGCGCGGTTCCGGCTCGGGAAGGTGACTCATCTGTCTGGAACCTGAGGATTGTACCGAGCCGGGGCCGGGCGGTGCAAACGACAGCGTCCGACAGCGTGCTGCCGGCCAGCATTCGGCCAGGCCGCCACCGGCCCCAGCCAGGGGTCGGCGATGGGGCGGCGCACCGAGCGACGAGGTACCCGGGGCGCGACTGGCGAGGCTACACGTCCACCTTGCCGACTCGCGCGCTGGCGAGCCAGGCCGGGCCAACCACCCACAGCAGGAGCGACAATCCCAGGAGCAACCCCGCGCCGAGCGGCCCGCCGGTGAAGCGCAAGAAGGCCAGGGAGGCCGCACCAAACGCACCCGTACCCTCGATGCCGAGGAGGGTGCCGGTGCGCACTGCATCCACCGGGTTCACCAACACGGCGACGATCAGCACCCGGGAGGCGGTCCCCGAGGGCAGGAGCGATGCCAGGCCCAGGGCCGCCACGTCGAACAGCACCACGGCGACGAACCAGACCACCAGGGCCAGGGCCAGGGCTCGGGAACGACGCCGGCCGATGGCTCCGGCCGACAGGATCGCGGCAATGCCCAGGAAGACGGCGGTCATCACCAGCGACCCGGCCACCAGCAGCAGGAAGCCACCCAGCCCCTCCTCACCGCTCCGGGTGAAGATCACGTACCCGGCGACACCGAAACCCAGCGCTTGGGCGGCTGCCAGGGCCTCGAACAGGCCGAGCAGCTTCCCGAACAGGATGGTCCGCCGCGACACCGGCTGCGAGTAGATGAGCTCGGCCGCCCCCCGTTCGGGTGCCAGCGAGAGCACGCCGATCACCAGCGAGGTGAGCGGCACCAACAGGAGCACCAACTGGACCAGCGAGACGGCGGTGCGGGCGAAGTCCTGAACCCCGTGCCCGCCCGAGAGCACGTACCCCGAGGTCGCCACCGCCAGCGCCAAGGCTGCGAAGACCACCGCGAAGATCTGTGTCCACCGCGAACGAAGGGCCAGCGTCAGCTCCTGTCGAGCGAACAGAAGCAGCGGCGACGCCGACGCCTTTCGCGCCGCTGTCACCGGGCTCACTGGACTGCCTCGGCCGGCCGGCCCGGCGCTATGCGTCCTTGGTTCATTTCGTTAGCCCTGGAGGGCCTTGCGGTCCATAGACGTCCTGCAGCGTCAGGGGCACTCCACCCTGGGCCGCCGGATCCCGGTCGCGGGACGCCGCGTCGGCGTGAGCGATGACGTGCGACGCCATCGGCGTCTCCAGCCCCGGGACCTTGGTGTACAGCGCCAGCTCGGCCCGCACCCACGCCTTGCTCTGGCGATCGGCCACGTAACCCGCGGCTCCCTTGGGGAGCGGCGCCTTGCCCTTCAGGTACCCGGCGAAGCAGCCGATGTCGTCGAAGAACCTCGCCTCCTCACCGGGCGCCACCAACTGGGCCGCAAAACGGGGATCGGAGACCGCCATGCGGCAGAACCCGCACTGCTCGTTCTTGGTGTCGAGCGCGGCCGGCCCCGGCGGGCCGCCGGAACAAGCCAGGCCAAACCCCAGGCCCGCGGCCAAGACCAGCCCCGCAATCCTCTCGACTCTCGCCTCTCCGGTCCCTCTCCTCATCCTTGTGTCAGCTCCCGATAGAGAATGTCCAGCCGGCCCTCGTCGGCGGTGAGCCCACGGATCTCGGCCCCCGCCGCCCGCACCCGATCCAGCACCGCCGGCCTGAGCGACGCCGGCCCCGGAACCAAGAGCTCGTCCCCGGCCCACACCGCCTGCGCCGCCACCTCCTGCACCACCTCG
>DATECU010000319.1:0-9912 GCA_035286745.1 Vicinamibacteria bacterium
CCGATCCCCGCCTCCAACCAAGGCTGGCCGCTTCTGGACTACCTCTCGCTCGCCCCCGACCAGGAGCGGGCGGCGGTGGCTCGGACCGGGACCCAGCGCCGGGCTTTCCTCGCGGCCTATGCCTCACGCTTGGGGGCTTCGCCGACCTCCAACGCCAGGCTCTCCCCTGAAGCGACCGATCGCGCTGAGGCCGCGCTGCGGGCCGATCGCCTGGGGCGCGAGCTCCGGGGTCGCAGGCTGAACGCCGCCCTGTTCGTTGCTCTTCTGGCCCTGGCCCTGGGAGCCCTGGGCGTCTTCGCAGGCTGGCGTCCGCTGGCGGTGGCCGCGGTCGCCGCCGGCCTCGGCTTCCTGGCTTACCGACTGGCCTTTCCGCTGGTCGGCCTCGGCTCCTCGATGAGCATCCTGAATCGCGATGAGGAGATCGAGCCCTTCTTCCGCCGCGACATGTTGCTGGCCGCCGGGGGGGCGGTGGTGGCGGCGATCCTGGCCGGCGCCTGGCAGCGCTGGCGGCAGCCAGGCACGCCTCGTCTTGACCTGGTGCGCATCGCATGGCTCACCGGAGCCTCTCTGGCGGCGATCTTGCTGCTGCGAATCACCCATGCTTACCTGGGCACCGGGCTCTTCCTCACCTGGCACATGCCCGACATCGACCGGTTGTTCGCTTTCTATCTCGACCTGCTGGCCCTGGTGGCCGTCTGCTTCGTGGCACCGTTTCTTCCCCTCGCTACCTGGCTCGGTGCCCTGCTCCCGAGCCGCCGGCGACCCTAGCGACCCTAGGGCTCGCCGAGTCCCCAGGACCCGCGTTGTGCTAACCTGAGGCGTCGCGCCGCCAGGAGACCTGACGTCCCCGAACGCGCGCCGGCCGTAAGGACGGCGGCCAGCCTTGACACCCCAGGAATCCAGTTCACAAACCCCATCCGCAACTGCCATCCGCCCGTCCCGGGTCCGCGTCGACGGCAAGTTCTTTCGGCTCGGGGACGAGAAGTTCTGGGTCAAGGGCGTGACCTATGGTCCCTTCGCGCCCAACGCCAAGGGTCTGTTCCTGCCCGAGCCGGACGCGATGGCCCGCGATTTCCGCCAGATCCGTGAGCTGGGTGGGAACACCATTCGGCTCTACCACGCGCCGACCCTCGAGGTCCTGGACACTGCCGAGGCCCACGGCCTCAAGGTGTTCGTGGACATCCCCTGGTCGAAGCACCGCTGCTTCCTGGACGACGCCGGGGACCGCGAGACCGGCCGCCGCGCGGTCCGGGACACGGTCCGGGGCTGTCGCCGCCACCCCGCGGTCTTCGCCTACAGCGTGGTGAACGAGATCCCGGCCGACGTGGCCCGCTGGTCGGATCACCAGCGGGTGGACCGCTTCATCGAGGAGCTGGTCGCCATCGCTCGGGAGGAAGATCCGGAGGCGCTTCTCACCTTCGCCAGCTTCCCGCCTACCGAATACCTGCATCCGCTGTCGGTGGACTTCTACACCATGAACGTCTACCTGCACAGCCGGGACAAGTTCCGGGCCTATCTCTGCCGCCTGCAGAACCGGGCCGACGAGAAGCCCCTGCTCTTGGGCGAATACGGGATCGACTCCCTGCGCCATGGCGAAGAGGGCCAGGCGGAGCTGGTTTCCATGCACCTGGAGGAGGTCTTCAGGGCCGGTCTGGCCGGGACCTGCGTCTTCTCCTACACCGACGATTGGTTCACCGGCGGCCATCAGATCACGGACTGGGCTTTCGGCCTGGTGGATCGGGAGAGGAAGCCCAAGCAGGCCTTCGCCAAGGTGGCCGAGGTCTACGCAGCCAAGAGCCCGTTGCCGCCGCTCCCGCGCTACCCCAAGGTCTCGGTGGTGGTCTGCACGTATAACGGGTCGAAGACCCTGGACGGCTGCCTGCGCTCGCTCCAGAAGCTCAACTACCCCGACTACGAGGTGATCCTGGTCAACGACGGCTCCACCGACTCGGTGCCGGAGATCGCCGCCCGCTATCCCTACATCCGCTACCATCCCCAGCCCAACCGCGGCCTTTCGGTGGCCCGCAACACCGGGATGGAGCTGGCGGAGGGCGAGATCGTCGCCTACACCGACGACGACTGCTTCGCCGACGAGGATTGGCTCTTCTTCCTGGTCGCCAAGCTGCTGGACTTCGACGCCTCGGCGGTGGGCGGGCCCAACCTGCTGCCGACCCACGACGGCCCGGTGGCGGCCTGCGTCTCGGCCAGTCCCGGCACCCCGGCCCACATCCTGATCGACGATCACCTGGCCGAGCACATCCCCGGCTGCAACATGGCCTTCTGGGCGGACCGGCTGAAAGCGATCGGCGGCTTCGATCCCCTGTACACCAAGGCCGGCGACGACGTGGACGTCTGCTGGCGCTTGCAGGCGGAGGGCGACACCATCGTCTACAACCCCGCCGCCATGGTCTGGCACCACCGGCGCTCCACCGTCGGCGCCTACCTCAAGCAGCAGCGGGGATACGGCGAGGCCGAGGCCCTGCTCAAGCGCAAGCACCCCGAGAAGTTCCAGGGCTTCCGGGCCGATCTCTCCTGGCGCGGCCGCATCTACACCCGCGCCGGGGTGGGGGTGCAGCTCGGCAAGCCGGTGATCCACTTCGGCGCCTTCGCCTCCGGCCTGTTCCAGACCATCTACAGCCCGCCCCAGGTGTGGTGGCCGCTGCTGGCGGTCTCCCTGGAGTGGTGGATCGCCATCGTGATGCTCTTGGGTCTGGCCCAGGTCTCCCATCCCACGGTGGTCCTGTTCCACGCGTCAGGCGCGTTGGAGGAGCTGGGCAACCCGCTCATCTTCACGCCGGTGGCCATGGTGGTGGTCACCCTGGCCGTCGCCTATCTGGTGGCCGGCCAGGCGAGTCCGCCGGTGCACCAGCGCCGCTGGTGGTCGCGCCTGCTGATCGCCGCCATGCACATCTTGCAGCCGGTGGAGCGCGGCTTTGCCCGCTACCAGACCCGCTTCAAGACCAAGCACGTTCCCGACTCGCTCTACGAGCTTTCCCGAAGCTGGCAGCAGCGGGCCGGCGGTTTTCTGCGCCGGCGCGAGATCGCGCTCTGGAGCGAGGACGGCAACGGCCGCGAACAACTGCTGGAGCGGCTGCTCGCCTTCGCTCGTACCCAGGGAGCCAACCTCCGCGCGGACTCGGGCTGGGAGCCCCACGACGTCACCTTCCACGGCGACCGCTGGTGCAACCTGGAGCTCACCACCGTCACCGAGGGCCACGGCGGAGGCAGGCGTCTGACGCGGGTTCGGACCCGCCTCCACGCCACCCTCTTCTCCTATGCCATCCTGGCCCTCACCGCCTACCTCATGCTGCTGGTCTGGCTGTGGGACCCCCTGTGGGAGGTGGCGATGCTGGCGCCCCTGCTGGCGGTGGCCTGGGTGGTTTCCTCTTCCTTCCGCAGGCTGCAAGGAGTGGTGGCGGCTTCCGTCCTCACGGTGGCGGAGACGCTGGGGATGACGGCGGTAGGCGTCCGCCAGGCCCAGGGCAAGCCGCTGCCCGCCGCGGAGGCCGTGCGCACCGGCCCTGCCCAGCCTTGACGGCCTGAACCTTGGCAGCCCCGTTTCCCATGGTTCTGCGCGTTTTGGGCTACCTGCGAGCCCATCGCCTGCGCTTTGCCGGCGGCCTCAGCCTCACCGGCCTCGGCATCCTGCTCGACCTGGCGAAGCCGTTGCCCCTGGCCATCGTTCTGGACGTGGTCCTTTCGGGCCGGCCCTTGCCTTCCTCCCTCGCGTCTCTTCTGGGGGGGCTGAGCCGAGAGGCCCTGCTGGTCGTCGCCGCCCTCGCCATCGTGCTGGTCACCGTGGTGCGCGGCGCCTCCACGCTAGGCGCCAACTACCTCACCATCGACATCGGCCAGCGGATGGTGAACGACCTGCGCACCGAGCTCTACGCTCACCTCCAGAAGCTCTCCTTGAAGTTCCACTACCAGCAGCAGACGGGGGACCTGCTCTTCCGCGTGATGTCGGACACCTTCTGCATCCAGTCCATGGTCATGAACGGCCTGCTGCCGTTCGTGAGTGCAGCCGCCACCCTGGCCCTCATGTTCTGGGTGATGGTCGCCTATGACGTTGAGCTGGCGCTGGTCTCGCTGCTGGTGGGGCCGCCGCTGTACCTCGCCATCAGCCGGCTCTCGGGCTGGATCCACGGCCACGCCGCCGCCTCCCGGCAGGCGGAAAGCGATCTCTACAGCCGGGCCCAGAGCACCATCGGTGCCGTCAAGCTGGTCCAGGCCTACGGCCGGGAGCAGAAGGCGGTGGACGAGTTTCGCCAGGGCAGCGAGCGCAGCCTGGCCCTCTCCCTGCGCCTCTACAGCTCGGAGAGCGTGTTCGGGCTGGTGGTGGAGACCCTGTTGGCGTTCGGTACGGCGGGGCTGGTCTACCTGGGAGCCCGCCATGTGATCGAGGGCAGCCTCAGCATCGGCAGCCTCACCATCTTCCTCTCCTATCTCCGCGACATGTACCAGCCCATCCAGAGCATCAGCCACAACCTGGCCGAGCTGTCGGCGTCGCGCGCCGGCCTGGATCGGGTCTTTCACGTGCTCGACATCCAGCCCGACATCCAGGACGCTCCCGGGGCCAGGCCGCTGCCGCCGGTCAGGGGCGAGATCGCCCTCGAAGCCGTGACCTTCGGCTACGACGACAAGGTGGTGCTGGACGGCGTCAGCCTGCGCATTGCTCCGGGCGAAAAGATCGCCCTGGTGGGCCGCACCGGGGCCGGCAAGAGCACGCTGGCCAGTTTGGTGCTTCGCTTCTTCGACCCCCAGCAGGGCCGGGTCAAGATCGACGGCCACGACCTGCGGGAGGTCACCCTGCGCTCTCTGCGCGAGCAGGTGACCTTGATGTTGCAGGAGCCGATCCTGTTTCACTCCGCGGTAGCCGACAACATCGCGTTCGGCGACACGGCGGCCGACCGAGCCAAGATCGAAGAAGCCGCCAAACGGGCGGAAGCCGATAGCTTCATCCGCGAGCTCAAGGACGGCTACGACACCGTGCTGGGCGAGGAGGGGCTCACCCTGTCCGGCGGCCAGCGACAGCGTCTGGCGCTGGCCCGGGCCCTGCTCCGGAGCACGCCCATCGTGCTCCTGGACGAGCCCACCAGCTCGCTGGACCTCGCCACCGAGGAGCTGGTGTGGCGCAACGTGGAGGCACTGCTCCAGGGCAAGACCGCCATCGTGATCGCCCACCGGCTGAGCACGGCCCGCATGGCCGACCGCATCGTGGTGCTGGAGCGGGGGAAGATCGTCGAGCAGGGGAGTCATCAGGAGCTGCTGGCCCGGGGCGGGGACTACGCCCGGCTCTGGGAGCGCCACGCCATCACCCGCACCGCCGGCACCGATGTCATTCCCGCCAACTGGGACTAACCAATGCCACCACACGCGAAGCGCAAGCTGGTGGTCCTGGGCATGATGGGGCGCTGCCCCTTCGGAGGCCAGACCTGGCTTTATCTCAACTGGCTGCGCGGCTTCGCTCGCCTGGGCCATGACGTCTACTACGTGGAGGACGACGCCACCTGGCCCTACGACCCCCGCGCCAACAGCGTGAGCGACGATCCCGCCTACGCTGTCGACTACCTGGGCCGGGTGCTGGCAGGCATCGGCCTCGAAGGCAAGTGGGCCTATCGGGCGCTCTGGAAAGGCCAGGACGCCTGCTACGGCCTCAGCCGGCGGGAGCTTCTCGACCTCTACTCCGGCTGCGACGCCATCCTCAACATCTGCGGGGCCACCGTTCTGAACGACGACCACGGCCGAGCCCCCCTCCGCGTCTACGTGGAGACCGACCCGGTCGGTAACCAGCTCGAGCTGGCCGAAGGCAAGGAGAAGACGCTCGCCGTTCTTTCAGCGCACGACGCCATCGTCACCTACGGCGAGAACTACGGCGAACCGGACTGCGGCGTGCCCCTGACTGGTTCGTTTCGCTACCTGAAGACCCGTCAGCCCATCGACCTTGACTTGTGGCCGATGGCCTTCGATCCGGCATCGCCGCGTTATACGACGATCGGCAACTGGAAGCAGCAGGGCCACGACGCGGTGTGGAAGGGCGAGACCTACTACTGGAGCAAGCACCACGAGTTCCTGAAGTTCGTGGACCTGCCCCGCCGCACCGGGCGGGCGGTCTTCGAGCTGTGCCTGAACATCGACGACACCTCGGACCAGAAGCTCCTCGCCGACAACGGCTGGGTGCTGACCAGTCCGCTTCAGATGTCGCTCGACCCCTGGGGCTACCAGCAGTTCTTCCGCGGCTCGCGGGCGGAGTGGACGGTGGCCAAGGACCAGAACGTGCGCTTGCAGAGCGGCTGGTTTTCGGAGCGCGACGCCTGTTACCTGGCCTCCGGCAAGCCGGTGATTGCCCAGTCCACCGGGTTCGAGAAGTTCCTGCCCACCGGCCAGGGGCTCTTTGCCTTTCGCAGCTTCGACGACATCCTGGCGGCGGTAGACGCGATCGAGGCCGACTACGCGAAGGCCTGCCGAGCGGCTCGGGAGATCGCCTGTGAGCACCTGGCGGCGGAGAAAGTGGCATCGAGGTTCCTGGGGGACCTCTCGCTTTGAAGGTCCTGATCGTCAACGCCGACGACTTCGGCTACAGCCGCGGCATCAACCGGGGCATCGCCGAGGCCCACGACCGGGGGATCGTGACCTCCGCCAGCCTGATGATCAATGCGCCTTACGCGCGCGAAGCGATCGAGTTGGCCGGCAACCGCCCCGACCTGTCCCTCGGCATCCACGTCAACTTCACCAACGAGGGCGAGCGCCTGGTGGAGTTCATCGATCCCGGAGAGTGCCGCGCCGGTCTTGTGCGGCAACTGGATCTCTTCTGCAACCTGGTTGGTCAGCCGCCCACCCACCTGGACTCCCACCAGCACGTCCACCGCGGGCGCACGCCGCGGCCCATCTTTCAGGAGCTGGCCCGGGAGTATGGAATCCCGCTCCGCGACGAGCCGCCGGTGATCTTCAAAGGCGGCTTCTACGGCCAGTGGGAGTTCGGCGTCTCCAACCCCGACAAGGTGAGCGTGGCCTTCCTCTCCCGGATGTTGCGTGAGGAGTTCACGGGCGGGATCTACGAGCTGTGCTGCCACCCCGGCTACTTCGATGCCGAGGCCAGCTTCGTCTACCACCAGGACCGGGAGCTGGAGCTTCACACCCTCACCGATCCGCGGATCCGAGAGCTGCTGGCCGAGGTGGGGATTCGCTTGATGGGCTTCCGGGATCTGCCCGGCGTGCTCCAAGAGATGGAGAATGTCGGGTAGCTCAACCACCCCGCCGGATCCCCCTGCCGCTGCCAGACGCGACTTGCCGCCTGCCTCCGCGTTCTGGCCCACCGTCTTCATGGGTTTGGCGCTGGTCGGGGCCAAGGTTGTCCAGTGGAGCCTCCCCGAGCTGACCTGGCGCCGGCTTGGCGAGTACCTGACCGACATCTCGGTGAGCAGCGCCGATGACCTGGCGTTCACCCTGGCCTGCGGCGCCCTGTTCCAGACGGCGCTCTGGCTGAGCCGCCATCGGCGAGCCCTGCGCAAAGGTGTCTTCGGATTGTTCTTGCTCTGGACTGCCGTCTGCGTCGTTTACGCCGTTGCCGCCATCCAGATCTTCGCCTACCTTCGTTCGCCCCTCACTTATCCGCTCCTGTATCTGGCGGGCGACATGCGCAGCATGCGTTCGTCGCTGGGCGCCTTCATCAACTGGCGAATCCTGGCGGGCTTCGTGCTGGTTCCTCTTCTCTACCTGACCCTGGTCTGGGCGGCGCTTCGCCACCGACGGCCCCGCTCGCCGGCAGCTCGCCGCTGGACCCTGATCCTGCTGGGCGGGATCCTGCTCGCGGACCTCGCCTACGCCCGATACGCATTCGCCGGCCGTTGGTCCGACCGCTCCGACCACCTGATCGCAGCCAGTCCCCACTACGCGTTCCTCGCCTCCTGCTTCCAGGAGATCCTCGGCTTCCACGCCCAGTCCCTGAACGAACCGTTCGGCGCCGAGGACTTGGAGGACTTCGAGATGCCGGTGCGCCGGCCCAAGGATTCCCGGCGACCGCTCCGAGGCCAGCCGCCTCGCAACGTGATCCTCCTCATTCTGGAGACCACCGGAGCCCGCTACCTGAGCCTCTATGGCAGCAAGTACCCGACCACACCCAACCTGGTGGCGGAGTCGAGAAGCGCCCTGGTCTTCGACAGCTTCTACTGCCACGTCGGTCTCACCGCCAACTCCATGGCCGCCATCAGCCTCTCCGTCTTTCCCTACATGACCTGGCGAGAGTACACGGTCGAGTACCCGCAGCTGCCGGGCAAGACCCTGGCCCAGGTTCTCAAGAACCAGGGCCACCGCACGGCCTTCATCCACACCGGCGACCTCGAGTACGTGAACCAGGACCAGTTCCTGGAAAACCGGGGCTTCGATCTGTTGTGGGACTTCCGGGACCTTGGGGCCACCGAACGCCTCTCTTCCTGGGGCGGCGAAGATCGCTACCTGGTGGACGGGATATTGCGTTATGTGGACCAGGACCGATCCAGGCCCTTCTACGTCATGGCCTGGACCGTTCAGAGCCATCACCCCTACGACCCCAGCCCCGATCAACCCTTCATCGACTTCTTCGGCAAGGACCTCCCCCCGGACGACTATGACCTGGGGCGCTACCTCAACACCTTGCACGAGGTGGACCGGCAGTTGGGCCGCCTCTTCTCCGGCCTCCGGGAGCGCAAGCTGGCCGAGGACACGCTGGTCGTGATCACCGGCGACCACGGTGAGTCCTTCGGGTTCCCCCATGCCTCCTGGGGCCACGGGGCGAAGCTGTACCAGGAAGGGGTGCAGGTGCCTCTCGTGGTCTGGAACCCGAGGCTCGTCAAGAAGGGCCGTCGTCTGCCGACCATCGGCAGTCACGTGGACGTGAACCCTACCGTCACCGACATCCTGGGGCTACGGGCCGACGACTCCTGGCACGGCCGCAGCATGTTCGATCCGGGGCGGCCGCCCAGGGCCTACTTCTACGCAGCCAACGACGACTACCTGCTGGGCCTGCGCGAGGACAACTTCAAGTACATCTACAACGTGACCGCGGGCCGGGAAGAGCTGTACGACCTTGCCCGGGACCCCGAGGAGCAGACCAACATCGCCGACCAACACCCTCTGAAATGCAAGCGGTTGCGTCAGCGGGTGGCCGCCTGGCGGGCCCACGAGGCCCAGCACCTGGCGGAGCTGCGAGCTGCCACGCCCAGTCCAACCCCGAGGCCTTGACGACTACACGCTGTCCATGTAACGTGGAGTTGGAGCGGGACCCCTGATCCGATCATTCGCCGACGAAACGACGGCCGACCTGTTCCAGGAGCACAATAGCCGCGCAGCACGACGCATACCCAGAGATGTCTGGCGCGCGGCGCAAAGGAAGATGAAGGCGGTCGACGTTGCGGCCCGCCTGGACGATCCGATGGTCCCCGCGGGCAACCGACGGGAGAAGCTCCGGGGCGGTCAGGCGGGCCGGCACAGCATCCGGATCAACGACCAGTTTCGGGTGACGTTCCGATGGGAGGAGGGCGATGCGTACGAGGTCTGCGTCGAGGACGATCACTAGGGATCCCGACTGGCTCGGCCCGGCCATCTTGCCAGGTGAGATGCTGCTCGAAGAGTTTCTGAAGCCTCTGGCCCTCGGTCAGGTCGAGGCTGCGCGCCGCCTGGGGATCTCTCTGAATCGACTGAACGAGATCGTGCTCGGAAAGCGCGGGATCTCCGCCGACACCGCCCTCCGGCTCGGTCGCCTGCTCAAGACGTCGCCGCAGTTCTGGATGCGTCTGCAGGCCGACTGGGATCTGCACCAAGCCCTGAAGCGCGAGGTCCGGGCGGTATCGTAGCCTCTGACTGGGGGTGCGACGGAAGCCCCCCTGGGGCAAGCTGGTGTGTGGGCGGAGTGGCGCCGGACGCGCCTCCCACTCGGTA
>DATECU010000320.1:0-3125 GCA_035286745.1 Vicinamibacteria bacterium
GGGGACCTGGTGCCTCTGGCCGCCGATGTCACCCCGCCCCGCCGCCTGAGCGGCGATTCCCCGGAATTCCCGGAGCGGGCCAAGAAACGGAGCGGTTCCGTGCTGGTGGAGTTCCTGGTCACCGAGCACGGCGAGGTCAAAGACCCGAGGATCCTGGAGTCGGCGGGCGAGATCCTGGACCAGGCCTCGCTGCAAGCGGTTTCTCGCTGGCGCTACCAGCCGGCAGAGAAGGCGGGGGTCAAGGTCAAGGTGAAGCAGCAAGCCCGCTTCACCTTCAAGTGAACCGCGCCGGCTTGCGCGCCTACCGCAGCATCAGCGAGCGGAAGTCCGGGGCCTTGGGGGTGGGCTCGCCCGACAGCGCCATCTCCACGGCGAACTCGGCCATGCGCTCGACGGCCCACGGGAAGTGGGCATCCTTGAAGCTCCGGTAGTCCATGTCCGGGGTGTAGTTGGTGAGGTCGATGCCGAAGAAGCGCCCGTCCTTGACCGCGAACTCCAGGGCGTTCATGTCGTAGCCGAGCGCCCGGTTGAACAGCAAGGACAGCTCCTCCGCCTTGTCGCGAAGGGCTCGGGGCAGGATGTCGTAGTCCTGGTGGTAACCGCCCAACCCCCCGGGGGCGGGATCGTACAAGATGGCCCGGGCCCAGCGCCTACCGATCGTAGGCACGCGAATGTAGGTGTCCCACTCGATGAACTCCTGGAGCATCATGGTCTTCTGCCCGGAAGCGTCGTAGTGGAAGAGCAGCTCGTCCAGGCCCTGGATCTTGTGCACGTCCTTCCAGCCCCCGCCGAAGGCGGGCTTCATGATGCAGGGCGTGCCCACGTAGTCGAGGTACATGGCGAAGTCGGTGGGCCACAAGTTGCGCAGGCTCTCGGCGGTCACGTCTTCCACGCACTCCCGGTTGGGGAGCACCACCGTCTTCGGTTCGGCGATCCCCAGCTTCTCGGCGGCGGCGTAGCCGAAGAACTTGTCGTCGGCGGTGCGCCAGAAGGTGTTGTTGATGCAGTAGGTGCCCTGGAGGGCCGCCATCTTGAGATAGACGGCGTAGTAGGGCACCTCGTGGCTCATGCGGTCCAGGATCACCCGGTAGGGCACCGGCTCGTTGAGCTTGGTCCCCCCCAGCTGCACAAACTCGGCGGTGACCCCCTTGGCCATGGAATTGACCTTGGCGATGAAGGCATCAGGGAAGGAGTTCTCGCGACCGCGCAGCACGCCGATCTTCATCAGCTTCCTCCTCGGGAGCGGGGGGAGCGGATTCTAGCACCCGCCCGGCAGGACTCACCAGCCTGAGCGCGAAGCTCGCGCCGTTCAGGGGCCGGGTACGAAGCGCCCGCTCTCCACGTCGAGAATACGCACCGAGCCCTCTTCGATAACGTAGTACCAGCCATGGAGGCAGAGGCTGCCCGCCTCCACCCGCTCCCGCACCATGGGATAGCCCATGAGTCGCTCCAGTTGCAGCACGATGGAGCGCGCTTCGGATCGGCGCAGCACGTCCTCCGAGAGGGGCTCCGGCAGGCGAGCCTCCCGGGCCAGCTCCAGCCACTTGGTGACATGGGGCGTTTCCTGTTGGGGCGGCTCGTAGAGAGCCTGGATGGCGCCGCAATGGGAATGGCCGCAGACCACGATGTCCTTGACGTTCAGGGACAGCACGGCGAACTCGATCCCGGCCGAGGTCCCGTGGTAGCCGAAGTCGGGCTCGAAGGGCGGGATCAGGTTGCCCATGTTCCGGACGATGAACAGCTCGCCAGGGGGAGAGTCGGTCAGAAGCTCGGGGATGAGGCGGGAGTCGGAGCAGCCGACAAAGAGCGTCGAGGGCTTCTGCCCCTCCTGGACCAAACGCTCGTAGTGCTCCTTGAAGCGGGGGAAGGAGTCGCGCCGGAAGCGCTTCAGTCCTGCCAGCAACTGCTCGGGCATGAGTTGTCCTGGTGAGGGGGCCTTTCGCCGTCGCGCTTGCTCAGGCCCAGAGCGTCCCCAGAAAACCCAAGAGCGCCTGGTTGAAGGCCTCGGGGTTCTCCAGGTTGGCCAGGTGGCCGGCCTTGGGGATCACGGTCAGGCTTGCTCCGGCGATGGCCTGAACCATGGCCTCGGCCTCCGGGGGTGGTGTCAGCACGTCCTCCTCACCCACCATCACCAGCGTGGGAACCCGTATTTCCCGCAGGGTCGGAGTGGAGTCAGCTCGCGCGGCCAGCCCGATCAGGGCATCGGCGATGCCGCGGGGCGAAGTGCCCAGGATGATGCGGCGGATCCTCTCCACGATCTGCGGCCGCTCCTGCTGGGTGCTGCCACCCAGCAGCCGGGGCAAGAAGGCCTCGGCCGCGGCGCGCGGCCCTTCCTTCATCACCTGCTGGGCAAGCGCCGAACGATTGGCCCGGGCCACCGGGACGTCGGCCCCGGCCCGGGTGTCCTGCAAGACCAGCGCCCGCACCCGCTCGGGGTGGCGCCGGATCATGGCGAAGGCCGCATAACCCCCCATCGAGCAGCCGACGACCACCGCCTGGCCCAGGCCCAGGTGGTCGAGCAGGCCGGCCGCGTCGTCGGCGATCCGCTCCATGGACAAGAGGCCATCGCCGGGGGGTGATCCCCCGAAGCCGCGGGCGTCGAAGCGGACCACCTGGTGCGCCGGCTGGAGAGCCGCGTCCTGGTCGTCCCACATGGTGAGACCCAGCGGAAAGGCGTGCAGGAAGAGAACGGCCGGGCCCTGGCCGCTCACCTGGTACTGGATGTCCGCGCCCCCGATCCTGGCTTTCATGACGCCTCCGCTCTCGGCGGCCAAGGATATCTCAACCCGCTCACGGGCGCCGGATTGAGGCCAGCTTCTCCTCGACCGTCCGGTCGGCCAGCACCTGGGGCGGCAGGCCTTCGGCCCGGGCCTGCTCCCAGAGCGACGCCAAACGCGGACCGATGGCCTCCACCCGCTTCACGATGCCGGCTTCGTCGGTCTCACCTCGCTCGAAGAGCAGGCTGAGCAGGCCGCCCGCATTCACCAGGTAGTCCGGGGCATAGAGGATCTGGCGCGCCAGCAGGGCGTTGCCGTGGTGCGGCTCGAGGAGCTGCTCGTTGGCTGCCCCCACCACCGCCCGGCAGCGGAGGCGTGGGATCGTCCGGTCGTTCAGGACCCCGCCGG
>DATECU010000321.1:0-13183 GCA_035286745.1 Vicinamibacteria bacterium
CAGCCAGAGCCGGGGTCGGGGGGGTAGCCGGCGGAGCACGGTCGCATCGAGGGCCAGAAGGACCACGGGAAGGGCGAGCGCGATGCCCTTGGAAAGGAGCGCGCAAGCGAAGAGCAGGGCGCAGCCCAGCAGGCGTCGAGGCCGCCCTTGCGCAACCGCGGACAGGTAGGCGTTGAGGGCGAGCAGCGAGAAGAACCCGCAGACGACGTCTCGACGCTCGCTGATCCACACCACGGATTCGACCCGCAAGGGGTGGACGGCAAAGAAGAGAGCGGCCGCGAGTGCCCCACCCAGGGCCGCGGAGGCGGGAAGGCCGGGCTGGCGGAGCAGGAGGAGTCGGCGGGCGAGGAGCAGGAAGAGCACCGCGTTCGCCAGGTGAAACATTAGACTAGTTAGGTGGTATCCGAAGGGCTTGAGCCCCCACACCAGGTAGTCGAGGCCGAGGGTGATCCAGGTGAGGGGGATGTAGTGCCCCATGTGGTTGGTGGTGAACATCCAGCGGAGGTTGGCCGGGGCCAGGCCGCGGTAGTGGGGGTTTCCGAGGAAGTTCTTTCCGTCGTCGAGGGGGGCGAAATCGCTGGCCAGGGAGGGAACGAAGGCCAGAAGCAGCGCCAGAACCAGGATGCCGCCAGCCAGCAGAGGCCGGGTCGGGAGGTGCCTTCCGTCTACCACTTGGGCCGCATTGTAAGATGGCGCGCGTGCCTGTGGATCGCGCGCGAAGCCATTCTCCCAAACTCGCGCTGGCCCTGCTTCCCCCAACCGCCGCTGGCCTGCTGTTCCGGGACGCGCTCTTCCGGGGTCACACGTTCTTCGAGCGCGACCTCTACTCCTACTACCGAGGTGCCAAGGCCCTGGTGGCTCCTCTGACCTCGGCGGCCGGAGGCCTTCCCACCTGGAACCCCTACTTCGCCTCCGGCCAGCCCTTCGCGGCCAACCCGGAGCACGCCCTCTTCCATCCCCTCACCTGGCTCTTCCTGCTCCTCCCCTTCGAATGGGCCTTCCGCTTGCAGGTGATGCTCCCCGTCCTGGCTGCTGCGGCCTCCATGTCCTTCCTCCTGCGCTCGCTCCGCCGCAGTCGCTTCGCGGCGGCCTTTGGCGGTCTGGTCTGGGCGTTTGGCGGCTACACGCTTTCGGTGACCAACCTGCTGCCCACCCTGCTGGCAACCTCGGTGCTCCCCGCGGTCCTCGGCTTCACGCTGCGGGCGGCCCGGCAGGGGCGGGCCCGGGATCTGGCGGGCCTGGCCCTGACGTTTGGTGTGGAAGCGCTGGCTGGGGATCCGGTGACGCTCTTGATGACGCCCCTTCTGGTGGTCACCTGTGTCGTCCAGGTTGGCGTCGAGCGCAGGCGCCGACCTCCTGGGCTCTTCTGGCTCGGCGGCCCGCTCCTGGGGCTGCTGCTGGGAGGCTGCCTGGCCGGCGCCAGCCTGTTGCCGGGACTGCGCCTGGCCTCCCGCACCGTACGCGCTCAGGGGCTGGGTCCGGAGCAGGCCGACGTGTGGTCCATGCCACCCCAGCGGGTGCTGGAGCTTCTGGCGCCCCGGGCCCTCGGCCACCTGGGGACCCAAGACCCCGGCTACTGGGGCCTGCCGCTCTACCCGACTCGCACCACGCCCTTCATCTACTCGCTCTACCCGGGTCTCCTGGCCACCTCGCTGGCCGCCGCCGTGGTCCTCTTGGCCGTCAGCAACCCGCGACGGCGCCGGTCGCGGACGGCGTTCGTGTGGAGCGGCGTGGGGCTGTTGGGTGGGCTTCTGGCCTTGGGAAGTCACTTCCCGCTCTGGGGCGTGGTGAAGGCCCTTCCTCTCTTCTCCGGAACCCGGTATCCGGAGAAGTTCGTGCTGATCTCCTGCCTCGCCCTCACGGTGCTGGCCGCCGACGGCTTTCACCGCCTCCTGCTGAGGGGCCGCGGAACGGCTCGCCTGGTGGGAGGGCTGCTGGCCCTAGGGGCGGTGGTCGGCGAGCCGCTGAGCTGGGCCCTGGGGCGGGCCTCGCAACTGGCGGTATCGGCGCCGGCGATTATGCGCGATGCCCTGCTGATGCTGATCACGGCGGCGGTGCTTGGCTTGGCGCTGGTCGCCTTCCGACGCTGCCCCCGAAGCGCGGGGCCGTGGCTCCTGCTCTTGGTTTCCGCGGGCGACCTGTTGCACCACGGACGGGCCCTGGTTCGCACACGCCCGGAGCAGACCCTCTCCGCCCCTCCCGCTCTGGCCCGGGAGATCCTGAGGGCCGCCCCGACGGGCCCCGTCTTCCACGCCGCGGGCTGGCTCCAGGCTCGCGAGGCGGACTTCGCGTTCCTGCGGCCTCCGCTGCCCGCCTTCTGGGGCATCGCCACCACCTTCGAGCCCGACTTCGATCTCACCGAGCTCACCTGGTCGGCGCAGGCCACAGAGGCTTTTCTCGAGGTCCTGCGGGCCCAGCCCCAGACCGGCTTTGCCGTGCTGCGGCGGCGAGGCGGGGAGATCGTGATCCGGCTCCGGGCTGGAACGCGAGTGGCTGACGGCTTGGTGGAGGCACCGCAGTTCTCGGACGGGCCGCTCGAGCTGCGTTTCGTCACCCCGGCCAAACCCTTCGCGTTCTGCGCCGAGAAGGTGCAGCGGGTGACGGGGGTGGCGGGATGGAAGGAGGCTGCCCTGCGGCTGGGCACCGAGGCCTGGGACACGGTAGTTGTCGACGCCTCGGTGGCCGGGGTTCCGACCTCACCCGCGGGCGGAGAGGTCCGCATCGTCGAGCGCAGGCCCAACCGCATCGTCATCGACGTCGTCGGGCGCGGGCCCGAATCCAGCCTGTTGGCCATCAACCAGACCTGGGACGAGTTCTGGACCGCCCGCATCGACGAGGTGGAGTCTCCCCTTCTGCGCGCCGACATCTCGTTGCAGGCGCTGCCGATCCCGCCCGGCGCCCGGCGCGTCGTGCTCACCTATCGCGATCCCTGGATCCCTGCTGGGCTGGCCCTCTCCGGGGCGGCTCTGGTCGCCACCCTGGGGCTCGGCCTCAGCAGATCCCGCGGGGTCGCCGGCTCATGAAGCACAGGGCGTCGGCCTGGGCGCTGGCCGCGGTGGTCCTGGCAACCGTGCTGGGGCTCTTTCCAGAAGCGCTGTTTCTGGACCAGAACTTCGTCGAACGAGACCTTGCGGTCTACTACCGCGCCACCAAGTCGCTGCTGGTCCATCTGACCTCGGCCTCGGGGGGCCTGCCGCTCTGGAATCCCTACTTCGCCTCCGGCCAGCCCTACGCCGCCAACCCTGGACATAACGTCTTTCATCCGGTGACCTGGCTGTTCGCGGTCCTGCCGTTCGCCTGGGCCTTTCGGCTCCAGGTCATTCTCCCCTTGCTGGCAGCCGCTGGCTCGATGTGGTTTCTCTTGCGCACCCTGGGGCGGAGTCGACCTGCGTCAGGCATGGGCGCGCTGGTCTGGGGCTTTGGCGGCTACACGCTCTCCACCACCAACGGTCTGCCCATTCTCTTCGGCATCAGCGTGCTCCCGGCCGTGCTGGGTTTCGTGATCCGAACCGCCACCTCCGGCCGCCGACAGGACTTGGCCGGACTCGGCTTGGCCTTCGGCCTCCTCTGTCTCGCCGGCGAACCGGTCACCCTGCTGGCCACACCCATCCTGCTGGTCGCTGCGCTGGCCCAGGTGGCAACCAGGACCGGGGCCCGGCCGATCGGCTTGGGCCGCCGACTGGTTCGCGTTGGACTCGGTCTGTTGCTCGGAGTCGCGATGGGCAGCGCGGTTTTGGCTCCGGCGGTGCGCCTGGCGAGTCGGTCTGTGCGAGCGGAGGGGATTCCCCCAGGCCAGGCGGATCTCTGGTCGTTTCCGGCTATTCGTTTGGTGGAGGCGCTGGCTCCCCCGGCCCTGGGAGAGACGGGCACGGGCGGTTCCGGCTATCCCGGCTCCGCCCTCTACCCGCACCTGGGCAGGCCCTTCTTGCTCTCGATCTACCCCGGATTGCTGGCCAGCCTGCTGGCCGGCGCAGCGGTGATGGCCGCGGTCCGAAGACGCCGCTGGCGGGCGGTGCTGCCCTGGGCTTCAGCGGCCGCCCTGGGCCTTCTCTTGGCCGCCGGTCACCACTTCCCGTTATGGCCACTCGTCAGGGGTCTGCCCCTCTTCTCGGGGATTCGCTATCCCGAGAAGTTCATCCTGGTCACCTGCCTGGGCGTGACCGTGCTGGCGGCCCGCGGGTTCGACTGGCTTCGCTGCCGGCACCCACGCCGCACGATGCTGGCCGCCCTGGCCATGGTGGCTGCGATCGCTCTCGGGGTCGAGCTGACGCTGGCCGCCCGCGGCGGTCTGCTGGTGATGCTGGCCGCCGCCGTCTACGCGCTTGCGCTACAGCGTCTGAGCCAGTGGGGATGGCATGGAGGATCTCGAGTCCTCTGGCTGGCGGTGGCGCTGGACCTGGTCTTGGCGGGACGGCGGCTGGTCCCCACGCGACCGGAGGCTTACCTCTCGGCGCCCCCGCCGGTGGTGAGGAAGCTCCTGGATTCCCCGCCGCTTCGCCCGGTCTTTCACGGAGCGGCCTGGCGACAACCCGATCTGGACTACGAATCCGTGGTGCCCCCGCTGCCGGCCTTCTGGAGGGTCCCCACCGTCTTTCAGGCGGACTACGACCTGAGCGAGCTCCGCTGGTCGGCCCGGGCGACCCAGAGGTTCCTCACCACTCTCCGAGAGGATCCGGCGCTGGCCGTGGGCCTGTTGCGCCGCCGCGGGGCCGGCGCCGTGATCCGGGGCGACCGGCGAGCACCGGAACTGCTGTTCCTGCCGCAGCCACGTCCGTTCGCGTTTTGCGCGCCTCGCCTTGAGCGCTACCAGGGTGCGGGCGACTGGGCGCAGGCGGTGCGCCGTCTGGGCGCGGAGGCGGTGGAAGCCGTTCTGGTCGACGCGGCCGAGGCCGTCGATGTTCCCGCCGAGCCCTCGCCCGGTGTGGTCTCACTGCTGGAGCGGACCCCGGTCAGGATCGTCCTCGATGTCGATGCCGCCGGCCCCGGCCCCAGCCTGCTCGCCCTCAACCAAACCTGGGACGAGTTCTGGGTCGCCCGCCTGGACGGGCGGCCGGTGCGTCTCCTGCTCAGCGAGCTTTCCCTTTCGAGCGTCCTGGTGCCCGCCGGCCGACACCGAATCGACCTGACGTATAACGATCCTTGGGTGAGCCGGGGGTTGATCGTCTCGGGCCTCGCCCTGGTCGCGCTTCTCGGCCTAGTAGGGTGGCGGGGCCGCTGAGGGCGCGGCTGCGTCCCCTCGAAGCAGAGCCTCCAGCTGCTGGCGCTGGACCTCGCTCAGGGCCAAGCTTGTCGCCTGCCTCGCCACCTCCCGCGCCTCCTCCAGCTGACCGTGCTCCGCCAGCAGGAGGGCGAGCCTGAACGCCACCGTGGGATCCCCGGGGGCTGCCTGGCGGGCCGCCCGAAACGCACCTATCGCCTCAGGGTTCCGGCCCTGCTTGCGCAGCAACACCCCCAGCACCGACTGGATGTCGGGATCACCGGGAAAGAGCGCGGCCGCTCGCCGAGCCTCCCCCAGCGCTTCTTGGGTCCGCCCCGCGGCATCCAGAGCCACCGGCAGGTTCTTCCAGGCCGGCACATAACCGGGGCTTCGCTCGACGATCGACCGGTAGCGACGCACCGCGTCTAGGGCATCCCCTTCCTGGAAGGCAAGGTTGCCCAGTCGCAGAGCCGGCAGCAAGGACGCGGGGTCCAGTTCGACGGCTCGGGAGAGGGCGCGCCGCGCCTGCCGGCGGTCACCGCCCTCCAGCGCCAGGCGTCCCGACTCCGCCCAGGCCACCGAGCTCCCGGGGTCGGCGTCGAGCTGCCGGGCCCAGAAGGCTCTTTCGTCTCGATAGGCGCGCATGTGGACCAGGGACAGACCGGCGAAGACGGCGATGACCGCGGCCAGCGACAGAAGACGCCAGCGGGCGAGGATGGGAGCAGACCCCAGGAGTCCCCAGGCCAGGGCCAGAGACGGCAGGTAGAGGTAGCGATCCATCACCAGCCACTCCGGGTTCAGCGCCCACAGGTTGAGGCAAGGAGCCAGCCAGGCCAGGAACCAGAGGCAGGGAAGGACAGCCGGCGGGCTGCGACGAATCCAGTATCCGGCAGCCAGGGCCGACGCGGCCAGGGCGCCGAGGCTGGCGAGTGCGGGGGTTGAGAGAAGGGCTGGCACCGGTCGCACAGGGCTGAGCAGCGCGAGGTCCACCGGCCAGAACAGAAGGCGGAGGTACTCGGCAACCACCCGGGGCAAGCTGGCGATGGCCAAGAGCGGCGCGGGCGCTGACGGGAACGGCCGGGCCAAGGCGCCCAGGACCAGCAGACGAAGGACCAGGTAGGCGACGGTCACAACCCCGAGCACCGCCAGCGCCCGGCCGGTCGCGACGGGCTCGGCGCCGCGCAGGCGGCTCCACCCCCACTCCGCCGCCACCAGCAGGACCAGGCCGATGGCCGTTTCCTTGCTGAGGAGGGCCAGAGTGTAGAGCAGAGCCAGCCCCAGCAGCCGCGACCCTCCAGTGCGAGAGGCATAACCTAGGTACACGAGGTAGGCGGACAGCGAGAACAGACCCAGGAGAACGTCTTGGATTCCCGAGACCCAGGCCACCGAGTCGACGTGCACCGGGTGAAAGGAGAAGACGAGGGAGCCCAGAAGCGCGGCCAGCGGCATCTTGCCAAGGGCCCGCAAGACGCAGAACGCCAGCAGGCCGACCACGCCGTGGAGGACGCTCACCACGCCGTGCCAGGACGCCGGGTTGGTCCCCGCCAGAACGCGGATCGCGGCGACCGCGCTCAGAAAGAGCGGGCGGTAGTAGTTGCTCTGGACACCCTCCCACGAGCGCGTGACCGCATCGATGTCGCCGGTGAAGTAGGCGGGCAGGCGACGCAGGTCGGCCACGGCAGCGCTGCCGAGGAGTGGAAGGTCGTCGTAGACGAAGCCGTAGCCCAGGGTAGGCAGGAAGAGCAGGACCGGAAGCGTCGCCGCCAGAGCCCCGGAGACCCAGACGGTCCGGGCCAGGCCCTTCAAGCCAGCAGCAGCAGCTCGCGCTGAATGTCGCCGGTCACTTCGGCTCGCCCCGGGTGGATGAACATGTCGATCTCGCTCCGCACCCCGAAGTCGGGGAGGTAGACGCCGGGCTCGATCGAGAAGCAGACGCCGGGGATGATCTTCCTCTGGTCCCGGGTCTCCAGGTTGTCGATGTTCACGCCGTTGCCGTGAACCTCGTAGCCGATGGAGTGGCCGGTGCGGTGCAGGAAGTAGGGACCGAAGCCGCGGCTTTCGATGAAGCCGCGCGACACGTCGTCGACCTCCCAGCCGGCGATGGTGCGGCCGGCGGCCACCGACTCGGTGACGAAAGCGATGGCGGCGTCGCGGGCGCCCTTGACCGCCTCCCACACCTCGCGCATCTTGACCGGCACCGCTTGGCCGCAGTAGCCCATCCAGGTGGCGTCGTAATAGACCGCCCGCGAATCGTTCGCCACCTTGGCCCAGAAGTCGATCAGCACCAGGTCACCCTGCTTGATGGCGCGATCGTTAGGCCCAGGCGCGGTCTCGAAGTGCGGATCGGAGGCGTGGTCGTTGACGGCCACGATGCAGGGGTGGTGGGAGAAGAGCCCCTGCTCTTCGAAGCGCCGCATGATGAGGGCCTGGACCTCGCTCTCCTTGACCACGGTGTCGGTCCGGAGCCGCGTTCGAATCAGCTCGAAGGCCGCGTCCTTGGCGGCCACGCAGCCGCGGGCGGCCCGGTCGTGAAGGTCCTTCTGCTCGGGGGTCCAGCGCGCCTCGAAGAACTGCACCAGATCGGCCGAGCTCACCACCTCCGGCCCTGCCGCTTTCACCATCTCCACTGTTCCCGCGTCCACCCGACCCACGTAGGGGATGGCGGCGCCGGCGCTGTACTCCATGGCCACCCGCTTCATCCCGGCGAGGTGGCCCTTGAGCAGCGCCTCCAGCTCCTTCCAGGAACGGTAAAGGACGCTCTGTCCGGGCGCCCCCTTGAGCGCGTTAGGCTCGATCACGTGCAGGATGGCCACCGGCTGGCCGTTTGCCGGAATCAGGAAGAACCAGCGACGGGTGCCGATCTGGTGCTCGTCGAAGCCGATCACGCTGCGGGCGATCGGATTGCTGCCCCGGAAGTCGTAGAGCAGCCAGCCGTCGATCCCCTGCTCGGCAAGGGCCTTCTGGATACCGGCGATGTCCATGAGTTTCTCCTACTTGCGGTCGCGGCTCTGGAGCTTGGCCAGGAGGCGCAGGATCTCGAGATACAGCCAGACCAGGGTGACCAGCAACCCGAAGGCGCCGTACCACTCCATGTACTTGGGCGCCCCGGCCTCGGCTCCGCGCTCGATGAAGTCGAAGTCGAGGACCAGGTTGAGCGCGGCCAGGCCCACCACGAACAGGCTGAAGCCGATGCCGATGATGCCGGAGCCGTGGATGAAGGGGATGCGCACGCCGAAGAAGCCGAGCCCCATCGACACCAGGTACAGAAGGGCGATGCCGCCGGTGGCAGCGAAGACGCCCAGCTTGAAGTTCTCGGTGGCCTTGATCAGGCCCGAGCGGTAGGCGAGGAGCAAGGCCGCCAGGGTGCCGAAGGTGAGGCCCACGGCATTGATGACGATGCCGGGGAACCTCCGCTCGTAGGTGAGCGACAGGCCGCCCAAGAACAACCCCTCGAGCACGGCATAGATGGGGGTGGTGATGGGGGCCCATTCGCGCTTGAAGCTGGTGACCAGGGCCACCACGAAGCCGCCCAGGGCGCCCACGATGATGAAGATGGGCGATGCCGTCTGGTTCCAGGTGAAGGCCGCAGCCCCCAAGAGCAACAGGAGCGAGATGCCGGTCTTGTTCACGGTGCCGGGCAGGGTCATGGCGTCTTCGCCATGGACCCGAGGCACGTCGAAGCTGTGGGTCCCCAGAGTGGGGTTACCGGTTCGGAACAGTGCCATGGGCAAGAACCTCCGAGAGGCAGGCATCATACCATCGTGCCCCGGGCGGTTTGACCGCGCGCGGGGCCCACACTAACCTCGTTCGCTCATGCTCGAGCGGCTTGCTCTCTGCCCCCTTTGCCGGCGCCAGGTTCCGCCCTCTGAGCTGCGGACTGCCCTCGACCTCGAGGCCGCCCTGGTCCTCCTGGTGGCAGCCAACACCCCCGGGTGGCGTCCGGAGCTGGGCCTGTGCTCGGATTGCGGGCGGCGCTTCACCTCAGGCCTGACCGAGCTTCGGACCCACCACCTCGGCCTCCTGCCCCACGCCATCCTCCCCACGCCGATGCGCCTGGGAGCGCTCGACGGCTACCGGGGCCGCGGCGTCACCATCGCCTTCCTGGACTCGGGGTTCTTCGCCCACCCGGACCTAACGGAACCGGAGAACCGGATCCTGGCCTACCAGGACCTCACCGAGGCCGGCGGCCGGCGCGCCCGGGTGCCTGCACCCGACGCCTCGAGCTGGCACGGCATGATGACTTCGGTGGTGGCTTGCGGCAACGGCCGGCTTTCCGGGGGCCTCTATCGCGGCATCGCCTCCGAAGCCCGGCTGGTGCTGGTCAAGTGCGGGACCCTCAGCCGCATCGCCCACGACGACATCCGGCGGGGACTCGACTGGGTGGTGAGGAACCGCGAGCGCTACGGCATCCGCATCGTGAACGTGAGTTGCGGCGGGGACTACCCGGCCTCATACCTAACCGACAGTCTGTCGCAGGCGGCCGAGCGGGCCACCCGGGAGGGGATCTTGGTGTGCGCCGCGGTCGGCAACCTGGGCCAGCTGCCGGGTCATCCCGTGCTCCCCCCCGCCTCCGCTCCCTCCGTGCTCACGGTGGGGGGACTCGACGACAAGAACCGGCTGAGCTTCGCCGGCTACGACATGTACCACTCGAGCTACGGTCCGACCATGGACGGCTTGCAGAAGCCCGAGGTCATCGCGCCCGGCATCTGGGTGGCAGCCCCCATCCTGCCCGGCACCCCTACTGCCGACCAGGCCGAGCTGCTGGCGCGGCTGGCCGAGGCCCCAGACGCCCAGCTTCGGGCTCTTCTGGGGGCCCACTCGGGCATAGACCCCGACCTCGACGCCGCGCGAGGCCTGGCCTTGGCTCAACTGCGCGAGTTGGTCACCCTCAAGCTCCGCGACAACAAGGTGATCTCGGGCGCCTACAAGCATGTGGACGGGACCAGCTTCGCGGCGCCCATCGTGTCGGCGATCGCCGCCCAGATGCTGGAGGCGAACCCGGCCCTGGGCCCTCTCGAGGTCAAGCGCCTGCTCATCCAGACGGCTCGGCGCATCCCGCATGCGGAGGTGGACCGCCAGGGTTGGGGCGTCGTTGACCCCGAGCGTGCGGTCCGGGCGGCAGCGTCCGACGTCCTTGCGTTTCGTGCCCAGGGGCAGCGGGAGCCCCCTGCGTAAGAAAACCTCGGGGCGCCTTGCGGCGCCCCGTTCACGACTGTAGAGGATGAGCCCCTTGGTGGGGGGGTAGGATTTCTCGCTGCGGGATTACTTTGAGGTTGGGTGAGCCATCATCGTGGCCCTCATGGACTATAAGACGTAGCAAAAGGCGTGCCGGTTCCCTTTGTGGTGTCTCTTTTTGTCAACATGCGCCAATGGAACGACTTAGACCGGCTGGTGTCCAAGCGGGTGTGGCTCAGATGTGGCACCCTGGGGTGTCTGGGTGACGCAAAACCGGAGGTGGGTCGGCCACAGTCGGCAAGACGTGCCGGGCGCGGTCAGTGGCCGCGGGTTCCCGGCGGCGGCGCACCGAAGCTCTGCGCGCACTGGTGGCAGAGGAAATCGTAGCCGGAGAAGAGGTCGTAGACGCGAAGACAGTCGGCGCACAGGTAACGCTCGCAGATGTCGCACTGCAAGAAGCTCTCGTTGTGGATCACGCCGTCGCCCTTTCGGTAGGTCAGCAGGCTCTCAGAAGCCGGCCGCCGACACGATTGGCAGGAGGTGGAGGGCTGCATGCTCGGCCTATGTCAGGAAACCGGAACGATGCCCGCATGCTAGCACGGTCCGGTACCGCGGAGCTGGCGCGGAGCTGGGTCGAGACTCCCGCCCGCCCTGGAGGGGGCGCTATAATGGCCGCCGTTTGCCGCCGGCAGGCGTCTCAATACAGAGAAGGGGACTTCATGAAGACGATTGGAATGGCACTCGCGGCCCTGGGCCTGCTGGCCGGCCCGGTCCTCGCGGACAAGAAGCTTGACGAGGCCCTGGCCAAGGCCGAGTCGCAGCTCGACAAGGGCAAGCTCGAGGAGGCCCTGAAGGGTCTGCAGAAGGCGGTCACCCAGGCCGGCTCGAGCGAAGGATACGTGGTCCTCTCTCGCTTCCAGGCCCGGCTGGGCGCGCCCGAGCACATGGAAGCCGCCGCAGCCAGTGCCAGCAAGGCTGTGGACCTGGCGATCGCGCCTGACGCCAAGGCCGACGCGCACGCCAACCAGGTGGCTTTCGACCTGATGCGCGGTTCCGGCCGCGAAGCCCTGGCCCACGCCGAGGCAGCGGTGAAGGCTCAGGAGACGGCCGCCGCGGTGGCGGCCCTGGCCCGCGCCCAGGCCAGGCTGGGCAACGCCGCCGCTGCTCTGGCCAACGCCCAGAAGGCCGTTCAACTGGGAGAGAGCGCCGCCACCCAGACCGCTCTCGGCGAGGCCCTGCTCGCCAGCGGCAAGAAGGACGATGCGGTTGCCGCCTTCCGCAAGGCTGGCGAGCTCGATCCCAGGTCCACCCCGGCTCGGGTCGGACTGGCCGAGGCCCTGCTCGCCCAGAACAAGGCGGCCGAGGCGGTCGCGGTGGCCCGCAAGGCCAGCGAGGCCGACAAGGGCTCCGCGGAGGCGTTCGCGGTCTTGGGTACGGCCCTCTTCGCCGAGAACGAGAACAAGTGGGCGGAGGCCATCGAACAGGCCCAGCAGGGCGCCTTCGTGAACCCGCGCAGCACGGCGATCCAGATGGCGGTGGGCCGGCTGTTCGAGGCCAACGGCAACCTGGAGCAGGCCGCCATGGCCTTCAACCGGGCGCTTGCCGTCGACTCGTCGTGCTTCCCCGCCAGGCTGGCTCTGGTGCGGGCCCAGATCCAGCGGGGGAACAACGAGCAAGCGCTGGTCGAGGCCCGCAAGCTGACGCAAGATACCCCCAAGAGCGCGGAAGCCCACCTGCTGCTCGGCAAGCTCCTGCTCCGCAAGAAGGACTACACCGGCGCCCTGCCTTCGCTCGAGCAGTCGGTGGCTCTCGATGCGGCTAACGGAGAGGCGCAGGCCTTGCTGGGGACCGTCTACCAGTACAACAAGAAGACGGAGAAGGCGGTCGCCGCCTACGAGAGGGCGGTGGCCTTGGCGCCCGCGGTACTGGAATACAAGGTCACCTACGGCCTGCTGTTGGGCATCACCGACGACTACGACCTGGGCGTAGCCCAGATCCAGAAGGCCATCCAGGGCGGCTACAAGGAAGCCCCCGCCTGGATCAACCTGGGCTGGATCTACCGCAACATGGATCCACCCAAGGGCGAGGAGTCGGTGGCGGCCTACAAGAAGGCCCTGGAGATCGATGCCAAGAGCGCGCAGGCCGCGCTGGGCCTGGGGTGGGCGCTCATTCTGACCCGAGGCCACGAGGAGGCGGTGGCGGCCTTCAAGAAGGCCATGGACTCCGACGCCACCACCAAGGGAGAAGCGTTAGACGGAACCGCCTGGGTCCACTACTTCAAGAAGGACATGGATCAGGCCAAGGCGGTGCTGGCCAGCGCCCAGGCTGCGGGTCGCAACGACCTGCGACTGAAGGATGCGATCGCCAAGTACGAAGAGGCGCTCCAGAAGGGCAAGGAGGAAGCGGAGAAGCGGATGGCCCAGGGTTCGGCGGGCGTGGGCCGGGAGTCGGGCGTCGATGCGCTCAAGGCTCAGCTCAACAGCAAAAACGTCTCGGTCCGCACCAAGGCAGCCGAGGCGCTGGGCGCTGCGGGCGCCGAGGCCGTCCCCGACCTCCTCTACCACGCCGGCAAGCCGGACGAGGACTGGGGGGTCCGCAACGCCTGCGTCATTTCGCTCGGCCGCATCGGCCCGGCGGCCAGGTCCGCGGTTCCTACGCTCACCGGCCTCACCAGGCTCAACTGCGATCCGGGTCCGGCCCCACCCGACCCGAAGAAGGCCCTGGAGGACGAGGCCCGCTGCGAGGACTGCAAGCGGGCGGCGAGGGAAGCGCTGGCCAAGATCCAGCGTTAGGCATCGACGGTTATGAAGC